>NZ_JBMLRC010000424.1:0-1322 GCF_049241225.1 Emticicia sp. | reverse complement strand
CCCGTTGTGAGACCTTTCCAACCCGAAAAATATTTAGCAGGAATTCGCTCATAGCCCATCAGCCCGCCGCAGCGTAGAATGGTTAGATTAACCGAAGTTTCTTTCCAAAGTGCAAGTAATAATTTTTCGGCTTTTACCATCGTTGGGCTGGCTGATTGCTCGGGGGTGATGACATCTTCTTCAAAAACTTCTCTATTCAGTTCGGGGTAAACAGAAGTTGAACTTATGTAGATGATATTTTTGATAGAAGATGCTTTGATGAACGGAAGTAAATTAGAAATTTGCTCTACGTGGGCATCTACTTTCTGCAGACTGATTCGTGGCGGAATGTTTATCAACAGCGTTTCAGAATTTAAAAAGTTATCCACATTTTCGCCAACAACTTGTGGATTAAGTTGAATGCGAAAAGCTTCAATGCCATTTTCGGTCAGAATAGGTAGTTTTTCTTCGTTCGTAGTACTTCCTTTTACTGTGTATCCTTTATCTGAAAAATACTTTCCGAGTGGTAAACCTAACCAGCCGCAACCCAAAATACTTATTGATTTACTCATTTATTCGAAAATCTCTTTTATACTTATACTAAAACCTTTTATAATTTCGGAAGTGACAAAACCTTCTTTTAATTTTTGCGAAAGTTCAAAACTTTTATTTTTCAAAATGTATTGTTCTACGGCTTGATGCTCGGTATCAATAATCCAATATTCTTTTACATCGTGCAAGGCATAATCGGTCATTTTTATGCCATAATCTCTTTCTTTTGTGCTATCGGATAGTATTTCTACAACAAAATCAGGTGCAGGAAATGCCGATTGTTTCGATTCAAAATTGATAGATTTTTCCTTTGTCCAAAAACAAATATCTGGTTCGTAATCATTGCGAGTGAGTCGAATCATCGCTTTTTCGTAGGCAACTTCTCCTAAATCATTATCATAAACATGAGGAATCAAGCGGCGAGTAATTCGGGTAGATGCTTTCCAATGACGACCATAAATAGGCGAGTGATAAATGATTTCACCCATGATAAATTCAGCTTTTTGATTTTCATCAACATCAGCCCAAAACTCATGGCGGCGTTTTTGTTCGTCGGCCCAAGCTTTCTCTAATTCATCGAGAATTTCCCTTAGATTTGGTGCGTGTAACAAGTCAGAAACTAACATTTTGGATAAGTTTTACCAACGAATTTAAGAATAAAATTGTTAAAAACCTTATTTGGTATTTTTCTCTTCGCTCTCCAATTCAAAAATCTTTACATCAACCACAAACCTAAACCAAAGAGCTTGCAGGAAGTGGAAAATCATACCTTCTTTGCCATCAAGAATACC
>NZ_JBMLRC010000423.1:0-13106 GCF_049241225.1 Emticicia sp. | reverse complement strand
GCTATACAAACTTGCTCACGTAGGCGAGTAAAAACGAAGTAAAATAACCCAGTAAAAACAATGATTCCGATAAATCCTGACCAGTGTTTGGCAGGTGAAACAGTGACGATACTGATGGTCTCTTCGATTCCGATGATGTAGGCCATTGTGAAGTGAGCAATAATCACCGAAAAGAGAATATATATAAAATGCTTGAGTGTCTTTTTCCTAATTTTTTCGGCAGTCCATGGGCTACTATCAAGCTTTTGTTGTTGACGAGCATCTCCTTCAATCCAGTATTCGATTTTACGGAAAATCATTTCCAAAAAAACGGTTTGTGGACAAGCCCAACCACACCAAAAACGGCCATAAACTACTGTAAATAAGATGATAAATACAAAAAATGTAATCATCCCTAAGCCAAATAGCACAAAATCTTGTGGAAAGAAAGCCTGACCGAAAATCACAAACTTTCTATCAAAGATATTCATCATCAATAACGGTTGTCCGTTGATTTTGATGAAAGGTACTGAGAAGAATATCGTTAGAAAAACGATGGTGGCAATAATGCGTTTGTTATGAAAACTTCCTTTTGGTTTCTTTGGGTGTAACCAAATTCGCTTCCCATTTTTATCAACCGTGGCAATGGTATCACGGTACTCTTCATCATAAAAGTCCGAAATATTGGGTGCTGTTGTATTCATTGTTTTTTAAATAGGTCCGGCATTGCGTTTATTGTGCCGAATAAAACCCCAACCCCTCACACACAAGTAAAGGGCTGGGAGTATTTTTTATTTAACCGCAGTCGAGCTGACAGCTATTTTATCTCCTTGTGGAGCCTTTGCATTAGGCGGATTAGTTCCCGCTATCGACATTATATAGTTCGACACATCTTGCATTTCATTAGGCTTCAAGGTTGCCTTCCATGCAATCATACCTTTTTCTGGTACACCATTTTTTATAGTTTTGAAAACATCATTGATGGTTCCACCGTGCAACCAGTATTCGTCAGTAAGGTTTGGTCCTACGCCACCTTCACCAGCGGCTCCGTGGCACGCTACGCATTTTCCAGTAAAGATTTCTTTTCCTTTTGCCACAACCGCCGCATCAGAAACCAATAATTTTACCGTTTTTTCGTCAATGCTATTGGCGTTTTTGGCTTGGTATTCTTCAATTTGCTTTTGAGCTACCGCTACTTCTTGCGTGTATTCTTCTTCTTGAAGCGGACTCGACGCCCAAACGTGATAATCGAGCATATAAATCACCGAGAAGACAATAGTTGCATAGAAGAGGTATTTCCACCAAGGTGGAAGGTGATTATCTAACTCCCTGATACCATCATAGTTGTGGTTCAATAAAATAACTTCTTCTTTTTCGAGTGGCACTGCTCCTGTAAGGCCTTTCCACCATGTGTTGAAGCTAAACGCTTCTATAACTTTTCCGCTTCGCTGGGCATCTATTTGCTTTAAAGTACGGAAGATTCCGAACACTACAAATAATACAACAATTGCGAAAATGACGAGAATTACCAATATCAAGAATAGAATAAGTTCATCTCCTGTTTTGAATGATAAGTTCATTTATGACAATTTTTAAGGATTGATAATTTTTTTTAGTCGATGGTCCACGGACGATAGTCGATAGTTAGTTCAGACCTCTATTCTTGAAAACCTATTTTTCAGAATCGAAAGGAAGGTTTTCCATGTGTTTTACGTATTTTTTATCGGCTTTAAAAACCCAAACTCCAAGAGCCGTAAAAAAGACCATAAAGACTATTAGCGAAAAGATGGGATAAATTGAAACCCCTTCGATGCTATTTAATGCGTTCTTAAACATAGTTTTATTTGTTTGTTAGTCAATAGTCCGCAGTCCACGGTCAATAGTTTTCTGTCAAATTCTTTACTGTAGACTGCCATCTATCGACTGTTGACTATCAATTACTTAGCTGCTGTTTGTTCTTTTTTGATGTCAGTACCCATGCGTTGCAAGTAAGCAATGAGGGCTATGATTTCACGGTCACCTTTGGTTTTGATTTTTGCATCGGCCAAAGATTTCACAATTCCTTCGGCTTGAGCCTCAGCATTGGCAATGGCTTCGTCTTCAAAGCCTTCTGGGTAAGGCACACCTAACTTACGCATCACACCGATTTTATCAGGAATCAAATTTTTGTTATATTTATCTGATAATAACCACGGGTAAGTAGGCATAATCGAACCTGGTGACATGGTTTGTGGGTCCATCATGTGGTTGTAGTGCCAGCTGTCCGGGTATTTACCACCAACACGGTGCAAATCTGGACCTGTACGCTTAGAACCCCATTGGAACGGGTGGTCGTAAACGAACTCACCTGCTTTTGAATATTCGCCGTAACGCTCGGTTTCAGAACGGAATGGACGAATCATCTGCGAGTGACAAGTATAACAACCTTCACGGATATAAATATCACGACCTTCGAGTTCGAGTGGTGTATATGGTTTTACCGATGCGATTGTCGGAATATTAGATTCAACCAACCATGTCGGTACGAACTCAACTATACCCCCTATAATTACGGCAATTAAAGACAACACCATGAAAATCACTGGTTTACGCTCAAGAGATGCATGCCAGCCTTCACCTGCAATTCTAACATTTTTAACTAACGCAGGAGCTTCATCGTATTCGTCAGCTACAAAACTTCCTTGTCCCGCAGTTTTGATTAAGTTATAAATCATGATGAAAGTACCGAGCAAGTAAATCAAACCACCGAAAGCACGCATGGCATAAAGCGGAATCAACTGAGTTACAGTTTCTAAGAAGTTCGGATAAGCCAAGAATCCTTCTTTTGTAAACTCTTTCCACATCAAACTTTGCGTAAAACCAGCCCAATACATTGGCAAGGTCCAGAACAAAATACCGAGTGTACCCATCCAGAAGTGCGTATTTGCCAATGATAAAGAGTAGATTTTGGTTTTCCACATTCTTGGTACTAACCAATAAAGCATACCAAAAATCATGAATCCGTTCCAACCTAAACCACCAACGTGTACGTGAGCGATTGTCCAGTCAGTAAAGTGCGAAATCGCATTTACGTTTTTCAAAGAGAGCAATGGTCCTTCAAAAGTAGCCATACCATAAGCAGTAACAGCAACTACGAAGAATTTTAAAACTGGGTCTTCACGAACTCTATCCCAAGCACCACGGAGTGTCAAGAGACCATTCAACATACCTCCCCAAGATGGAGCAATGAGCATAATCGAAAACACAGTACCCAAACTTTGAGCCCAATCAGGCAACGAAGAATAAAGCAAGTGGTGAGGCCCAGCCCAGATGTATAGGAAAATAAGTGACCAAAAGTGAATGATTGACAACTTATATGAGAAAACTGGTCGGTTGGCCGCTTTAGGCATGAAATAATACATCAAACCTAAGAATGGAGTTGTTAGGAAAAACGCAACCGCATTGTGTCCGTACCACCATTGTACAAGGGCATCTTGCACACCAGCGTAGATTGAGTAACTCTTGGTCCAAGTAAGAGGAAGCTCCAAAGAGTTTACGATATGAAGCATGGCAACCGTGATGAATGTAGCGATATAAAACCAAACCGCTACATACATATGACGCTCACGACGCTTGATGATTGTACCAATCATATTAATACCAAAAACAACCCACACCAATGCAATTGCTATATCAATTGGCCATTCGAGTTCGGCATATTCTTTTGATGTTGTGATACCCAGCGGAAGTGTGATTGCCGCAGATAAGATAATTAATTGCCAGCCCCAGAAGTGAACCCAACTCAATGTTTTATTAAACATCGGTGTTTTCAATAAGCGTGGCAATGAATAATAAATACCCCCAAACATGGCATTACCAACAAAAGCGAAGATAATGGCATTGGTGTGAAGTGGGCGAATACGTCCGAATGTAGTAAACGGAATGCCGAGATTAGCTGATGGCCAAAACAACTGAGTAGCTGCTGTAAGACCCACCAACATACCGACAACTCCGAAGATTACGGAAGCAATCATAAAGGCTTTTACTACTTTATTGTCGTAATAAAACCCTTCTAATGCACCCCCACCTCCTGAATGAGAGTCATTACTAAAAAAAGGTTTGGCAAATAATCGCATAAGATTTGGTTTTTTAATGAGTTCTGAATTCTGAGTGCTGAATTCAGAGTAGTTTTAAATCAGTATTATTCTATTAGGTAATAGTTTTATAATAAGCAATTTAGGCTAATTACAAGCTGGTAAGTAATTCAGAACTCAGCACTCAGAATTCAGAACTCTTTTATTTTCTTGGTGTAAAATTACAAGCAGACCCCAGTCAAAAACATGACTGAGGTCTGAAGGAAACATGATTAAAATCATATAATCAGTTGAGCGATTGAGCGGGCTCATAAGTGGCTATAAAATTGCGAAATCGGTTCTTGGTTTCTCTATAATCTGACTCAAAATACTTCATTTCTTCATCCAAATACTCCCTATCTTTTCTTTGTTCACCATCCAAAATATTATCAGACATTACACCCTGGGCTACTTCTTTTTCAATTACACTTAATTCTTCGAGTAAGCGTTTGGTCAGTCTTTGGAAATGATGAAACTGCTTCACAAATTCAGCTACAATCAACGAATTGTGCGATTGAGCAATGGTTTTTGTTTTATATTCATCTAAGGTTTTCAAGAAAAAAGTAGCTTCTTGTGCAACTAATTCGAGTTCATTCCGCCATAGTTTATGCTCAAAATGAGCATGAGTCAATTGGTGCATTTTAGAAGTTGTCATGTTATTTTATGCTTTTTTAGAAAATTGAATTTTAAAATTACCCATTCGTATCACGCATAGCGTGCCACGGAATTCTATGTTTTTATCAGAAAGTAACTATCTCGGCTTCATTGATAAAAGGAGCAGCCACTTCATCATAAATACTGAGTAACGGAACTGATGGATGATAGGCAAATTTGCGAGTAACACTACGATTAAAGATTACATCCAAGAAAGAGTGATGACGAGAAACCATCACGAGCATGTCGGCACGATGAATATCCAAAAACTCTTTGATACCTTTCTCTACATCCGAATTTTTGATGTAATAATCATTGACCTTTATATCATTGAAATAATTATGGTATTTGTATTTTGCCAAACCATCCAGCTCATCAGCCGATTGATGATCTTTCAAAACCGTCAGGAGTGTCAACTGAGCATCTTTTCTAGCAAGCAGATCTTTGAGGTTATCAAAAACTTTTAAATCGCTCACTTGATTATAATCGACAGCCATTACCACATTTTTTAGGGGTGCGATTACCGAATTTGTCGGCACTACAAGAGTATTTGCTGATACATTTCTAACTACATCGGTCGCTACACTCCCAAACAAAAGATTATTTCCTGAACCACTTGCTCCTAAAACCACTAAATCATAATTATGAGTTTGATTCAAAATTTCAATAGCACTGGCGGCCGATACTGGCATGTATTCTGTTTTAAAAGTATGGAACTTCTCGTTATCGAACTTCTTCAATTCATTCAGAAACTTCGCCATGAGGTATTCAGCATTTACCTTTAGTCCGTCTAGAACGTACATCGCAATCTCAGGTTCGGTGGTTGTTGTGTAGGTATTCAACAACGTAAACTCACAGGCAGTATCATTAAACAACGCCAAAGCATAGTGAATGGCTCTTTCTGATGCTTTAGAGAAATCGGTTGGAAGCAGAATCTTTTTCATGGTGAATGCTATTAAATTGATTGATACAACAAATCTAAACCACAAGCATTTCATAAAGCATGATCAGCGTTTGCGTCAAATATGAGAATTATCAGTTTTTGGGACTATTGTCTAAAAAATACGCTTAACAATCTCATTAGTAAGGGTTTTAGATATTTCTTGAGCAGAAAATTCAAGCTTCAAACCTTTTGGTTGTCCGACAACGTCTTCGAGTAGATAAACCACAATTTTGGTATTTCCTCCTGTTTGGTTTTCGATGCCAATTTGGCGGTCGAAAGCCTTCCAATCGGGTATTAACTTCAGGTGGCGTTGAGCAACTTTATCTTCAATTATCTGAAAGAAAAGTTTTTGAGAAACTACATCTTGCTTAAAAATATCCGATTCGAGCAGAAAACGTTTTTGTTTCAAATCATAGACTTCCCAATCTTGGGTTTCACAACATGGAGTTTCGTAAGTTTTACAATTTCCTGCTTTCTGAAAGAATCCGAGAAGGTCGTTCTGAACGGCCGTGACATAAGTCATTTTGTAGAAATAATGAAACGATGCAATATCGAGACATTCGTGGTCACCATCGCACGTACCGAAAAACGTCATTCCCGAAAGCCAATCATTGACGTAATTTTGTGCAGTAGTATCACTCAAACCACTAATCACAGCGTGGCTGGTTTCCCATTTGCAGTCAAATTCTTTATAATACTCGGTGTATTTTACGTTTTTGACCGAAATTGATGCATTTTTATTCTTGAAGATTTGTGTTTCGGGAACATTCAAAAATGCACTGTGCTGCTGTGCCGATGCCTCCGAATAAGAAAAAAATAGCACTAACATCATAGTGGTTAGTGCTATCGTGTAAACGCACTTCGAACCTGTTTGTTTCATAAATAGTCTTAATTTATGAAACAAAAGTCTTCAAAAGCCGAACAATATACATTGAGAAGTATCATTGATAAAGATGACTTTACTCATCTTTCTTAATTTTTGCTTCGGGACTCTGAACAGGGTTATCGAACAACATTCTGACCGATGGCGTGTAGGTATCATCGTACTGCCCATCTTTGGTTGCCCAAATAAATGCTCCTAAAAATCCGCCCGCTACCAAAATAGCGGCTACGGCTAAAAATAAGATAATGCTCATATTCTTAATTACAAATGAATAATTGACAATGAATAATGGGACAAAAACTTTTTACTGTGAAAATCTGAGCTACTTGTATCTGTCTAATCTATGCCCCATCAATAAAAACAACTTATAATCTCCTAAAACGTGCAAATAAATGCGTCAGCCCAACCGCAAAAAGTACCACCGAAATAGAGCTTAGCGGCATAAAAATAGCCGCCAATACTGGAGAAAGTTCGCCAGTAACCGCCCAACCGATTCCTATAAAATTATAAACCAACGATAGCACAAAACTTGCTTTCACGATATTGAGTGAAGTTCGGCTAAACTTCAGAAAATCAGCCAACTGACCGAATTTTGAAGCATCGAGAATTGCATCGCAAGCGGGCGAAAACACTTTAATATCTTCACTGATGGCAATGCCAACATTGCTTTGTCTTAAAGCACCAGCATCATTGAGGCCATCGCCAATCATCAAAACGTGATTGCCTTTTTGTTGCTCTTGGTTGATAAAGTTGAGTTTATCTTGTGGTTTTTGCTTGAAATAAACTGCATTTTCGTTGAAATAAGGCAAGAGTTTTTCTTTATCAGCATCGTTATCGCCTGATAGAATAAAGAGTTTAAAGTTTTTACTAAGATTTGTAAGAATCGTTTGCCAGTTTTTGCGGTAAATCGTTTCAACTACAAAGTATCCAATCAGAATACCATTAATCTCGAGGAATGAATGTGTATGTTTCACCTCCTTATTTACCGCCGACTGAATAAAACCTGCTTTACCGAGTCGTACCAAATTTCCAGCAATACTCGCTTCGAGTCCCTCACCTTGAAACTCTTGAAAATAATCGATCGACAATGCCTTAAAGTCTTTGATAATCAACGAATTGGCTATCATTTTACTCAATGGATGAGCCGATTGAGTTGTGAGTGTCTTTACGAGTTTTTGTTCAAATTCACTCAATTCTGAGCCAACGAAATTCACTTTGTCCGAATTACTTTCAGTCAAAGTTCCTGTTTTATCAAAAGCAATTTCGTTTACTTCATTAAGTAGTTGAATTACACCCTGATTTTTTACATAAAATTTATTTCGCCCAAAAATCGCCATCGTTGTTGACATCGTGAATGGCATTGAGAGCGTCAAGGCACACGGACACGCCACCATTAGCACAGCAGTTACCGAATTCCAGAACAGACTTGGTTCAAAAAATGCCCAATAAACACCCGCAAGGGTTGCAATCGTAAACGTAATTGCCGTAAAATATTTGCTGAACAAATTGGCGAGTTCGGTCGTAGGCATTACTTTTTCTTTCATAAATGCCTCATTATTCCAAAGTTGGGTAAGATAACTCTGCGAAACAGGCTTCTGCACAATCAACTCCAAACGCTCACCTTTTTGGCGGCCACCCGCATAAAGTACATCGCCAACGTTTTTACTAACAGGGTCAGACTCGCCCGTTACGAAACTATAATCAATCATGCCCTTACCTTTTGAAATAATGGCATCGGCAGGAATCAATTCTTGGTGATGGATATAAATAGTATCACCTTTTTTGAGTTCCATCACATTCATAAACGACTCTACATTTCCACGTAAAACCTTAACGGCCAACGGGAAATACGATTTGTAGTTTCGCTCAAAAGAAAGGTAATTGTAGGTAATTTGCTGCATCCATTTTCCGACCAGCAAGAAGAAAACCAAACCTGCCAAACTATCATAATAGCCTGCAGAATGGTTGAAGAATGTTTCGTAAACGCTACGCCCGTAAAGTGTGATAATGGCTACCGCAATCGGTATATCAACACTAAAAACATCAGTAGTTTTCTTGAAATTTTCTTTGATTGAAATCCATGCACCGTTCAGATAATCATAAGCTCCATAAAAGAAAACTGGTAACGAAAGCATGAAATTGAAATACAAGAAAAACTTTTGGTAAGTGGCATCAATACTATTTTTGAGGTCGAGGTGAAAGTATTCAGGAAAACTCATCATCATGATATTTCCCATACAAAAACCTACTACCCCAATTTTAAGAATCAAACTTCGTTGTGTGTGAGTCTTTTGTTGTGGTTTGTCGGTACTCTCCAAATTAAGCAAAGGCTCGTAGCCCAGCGTAGCCAACAATTCTACAATTTCTTTCAAACTAACCTCTACGGGGTTAAAGCTCAGCGAAAGCTCTTTCTTGATAAAATTTAGTCGAGAAGTGATAACTCCTTTTCTGATTTTATTGAAGTTTTCGAGCAACCAAACGCACGAACTACAATGCACAGCTGGTACATAAAAAGTAACCTTACTCAACTCACCCGACTGATAATCAAGCAATTGAGCAACGATATCTCTTTCATCGAGATAGCTATATTTACCTTCAAAGTTTTTGGCTTTTAGGCTAATTCCTGCGTTATCGTTGAGGTCATAGTAGGCACAAAGATTATTATCCTGTAGAATCTCAAAGACAGTTTGGCAACCATGACAACAAAAATGCTTATCGTCGATGGCAATCGAATCATCGGGACATTCGTCGCCACAATGATAACACACCAATTTTTCTTCTACTGCTGCTATCATTATTGCATCACTTTTTGTGGTTCAACTTTCATAAAATCGTTCATTTCTTTACCTAAACTATTTTGGCGTTCGAGCGACCAATAATTCGTAAATGAAGATTCGAGCCAAGTTTTACCTGACTTTCTAAATATCGAGATTTGGATTCCCATATTTTCCCAAAATAAATTTTCAACCTCCGAAACCTTCATTTCGGGCATAATAGCAAAGCTTTCAATGGCTTTTTTGTGCACAATTTCACATAATTTACAATCATGATATGCATCACTCATTTCTTCGCCACGATAATATATTTCGAGTCGTAAAAACGGGTAAATTTCGTTGAATTTCCGTATCAATTCGGTTGCACTTAGCTCAGGTTTTACATAAAGTATCATAGGTGTTTCGTTATTAGAGGTTGAAAGTCTAAGCACCGTTTTCTTGCAATCAAACAACCGTCAGAATAGAAATATCATCATTTTTCACTAAACGCTCGGTATTAGTCTCGATAAAGAAACGCTCAAAAATATTATGCTTTCGAGGAAAGGTAATGATCAAATCAGAATGATTGACTCTTGCGAAATCTATTACAGCTCTCGGAAAATCCTCACCCTCCATTATTGTCGAAGTATGCGGTACATTTTTCATTAACTCTCTGATTTTCAATGCACTATCTTTGGCATAATCCGACTCGTCAGTCACTGTATAAAGATTAACAACAGCGTCCAAATCTCTCAAAATATTGATTGTTTTACCCAAAAGCTTGACATCAATTTCGTATCTAAAATCAAGTCCTAAAACCGCATTTTGAAAAGAAGAGTATTTGACTTTTGGCGGAACTAAAAGCATTGGTACATTTGAGTGATGAACCATTGAAGTAGCCAAACTACCGAAAAACTTACTTGCAAGTGGCGATTCGCCTACACTTCCCATCACCAATAAATCGGCCTTAGTTTCCTGCAAAACTTCAGCCAATGCATCAATTACCAAGCCTTCTTTCACCATTAATTCAACTTCTAAAGTAGTCGAAAACTTTTTGATGAGTCTGTTTTTCAGACGTTTAAGCAAATTCAAACTGTGCTTTTCTAACTCATCAGCCGTCAGAGCCAACGAGCTCATCTCTGAATCGTAAGGCATCAGAAAACGGTAAGCATGAAAAAGAATAAGTTTTGCACCAGTTTTGGCGGCGGTTTGGGCCGCCGTTTGGGCTGCTTTCCGTGAACCTCTCGAAAAATCAGTGGCAAATACGATGACTTTCATAACGTAACTTGAATTAGATTTTGATTTTACAGTTTCTACGCTACAAATTTTGGGGTTTTATAAACCAATTCTTATGACTTTGATCATAAGCAAATATGATATTGATAAAACGCTACACTTACGATGAGAAATTTTTATCTTTGAGCCTAAGTATTTTTTATGAATACTGATAAAGATCATATTTTCGTACCTCACTATTATCCTAACTTGCCCGATGATTGCAACCAATATTTCAATTGCTGAAAACGACATGCTAAATCAGGTAGAAGCTATTTTTCAATTTGCCACTGAAGCCATACTCATCACGGATAATCAAGGGAAAATTATACGTGTAAATCCTAGCACCGAAATAATGTTCGGCTACTCAGCAGATGAATTTATTGATCAACCGATTGAAATGTTAATCCCTAATCGCCTAACTGAAAGGCACATTAAGCATCGACAACACTTTTCGGAATGTCCACACGCTCGTTCGATGGGAGCAAATTTTGATTTGTTTGCAAAGCGAAAAGACAATTCAGAATTTCCTGTTGAAGTAAGTCTGAGCCCGTACACCAACAGTCAGGGCAGTTTCGTAATTGCGTTTATCATTGATATTACAATCAGAAAAAAGGCTGAAAATCAGCTCATTGCCTACAAAGCAGAGCTTGAAAAAGAAGTTGAAGAACGTACGATGATTCTGAAAGAGGCAATTCAGAAACTCGAACAAACCAAAGACGAGCTCGATAACTCATTGAAACGTGAGCGTGAAGTAAATTCGATGAAATCAAGGTTTATCTCTATTGCTTCGCACGAATTTCGCACGCCTTTGGCTACGGTTTTATCTTCGCTTTCACTAGTAGAAAAATATTCTACATTGCAAGACGAAGAGAAAAGGCTGAAACACATAGGTAGAATCAAATCTTCGGTACGCAACCTGACCGATATTTTGAATGATTTTTTATCACTCAACAAACTCGAAGAAGGCAAAGTGATGCTCAATATCGAATCATTCAATCTACATGACTTGATTGAAAATTTGATGCAAGAGTTGCAGGGAATTACAAAAAAGGGGCAAAAAATTAACATTAATTGTGCAAGTAACAATAGTTGTGTGGTAAATCTGGACAAAACGCTTGTTCGAAATATCATTATAAACTTAGTGTCAAATGCCATTAAATTTTCGCCCGAAAATAATAACATAACAATCAGTGCAGCCTTGACTGACAATGAGCTACAACTAAGCGTAGCTGACCAAGGAATCGGAATTCCGGAAATTGACCAAAAACATTTATTCGAGCGTTTTTTCCGTTCGAGCAATGCGGGTGAAATTCAGGGTACCGGACTTGGTTTGAGTATCGTGGCACATTACGTAAATCTGCTGAAAGGCACAATCACATTTAAAAGCAAAGAAAACGAAGGCACAACATTTTTTATAAACCTTCCTAGAAATTTTTAGAACCGTATGAAAAAGATATTGCTCATTGAAGATAATACCGAGATCAGAGAAAATACTGCCGAGATCCTCGAACTGGCTGATTATCAGGTAGTAACCGCCGAAAATGGAAGAATTGGCGTTGAAAAGGCCCACGTCGAAAAACCAGATTTGATCATCTGCGACATCATGATGCCCATCATGGATGGCTACAGTGTGCTGCATTTGCTCTCAAAAACGCCCGACACTGCCAATGTTCCGTTTATATTTCTGACCGCCAAAGCCGACCGATCTGATTTCAGAAA
The DNA here is from genome assembly GCF_049241225.1 of Emticicia sp. Taxonomy (NCBI): domain Bacteria; kingdom Pseudomonadati; phylum Bacteroidota; class Cytophagia; order Cytophagales; family Leadbetterellaceae; genus Emticicia; species Emticicia sp. The sequence continues at coordinate 785 of NZ_JBMLRC010000423.1, read as the reverse complement.
AGGTATGGAAATGGGTGCCGATGACTACATAACCAAGCCTTTTGATGATGTAGAATTGCTGAATGCCATCGAAAGTCGACTCAAAAAAGTAGAACTTTTACAAAAAAACTACACCCAAGATTTAGGCGGACTCGACGAACTTATCAGCGACGCAGGTGGCGACCAAGAACTAAAAAAACTACTCGAAAGCCGTGAGGTAAGAAGCTACAAAAAGAAAAGTGAGATTTACCGTGAAGGCGATTATCCGCTTTATTTATTCTGCGTTATCAAAGGAAAAATCAAGACTTTCAAGACCAATGATGATGGTAAAGAACTGATTATCAATATCTACGACAAAAATGATTATTTAGGTTATGTAGATTTACTGCAAGAAAGCAACTACACCGAATCGGCGGCAGCCATGGAAGATTGCGAGATTTGCCTCATTCCGAAGAATGATTTTTATAACCTCGTTCATAAAAACCGCCAAGTTGCTCAGAAGTTTATTCAGTTACTTTCAAATAACGTTAAAGCCAACGAAGAACAACTACTCAAACTCGCCTATAATTCAGTAAGAAAACGGATTTCGGAGGCTTTGCTAAAATTCCATAGTCATTTGGTAAAAGAAGGAACAGCCAACAATAACATGAAAATCAGTCGAGAAGACCTTTCAAACGTTGCGGGTACTTCGCTCGAAACTGCCATCAGAACCCTTTCAGATTTTAAAGACGAAAAGCTGATAGAAATAGAATCGGGCAAGATTACGATTTTGAATTTGGAGAAGTTGAAGCGGTTGAAGAATTGAA
>NZ_JBMLRC010000422.1:4200-5288 GCF_049241225.1 Emticicia sp. | reverse complement strand
AAACGCCCTCAAATCAACACAATATCATTGGCATTTGCTACTTCGTAGTTGATTGTTTTTAGATTTGCTGCTAACTCAGCCGAAGAAACCTTTGTGCGTGCTACTGCCAGCATTTCGCCGTGATTATCTACGATTTCTACAACTTCGCCGACTTCAAAATCACCTTTTACTTTTCTGATACCAACTGCCAGCAAACTACTGCGTTTTTGGATAGCTTTGGCTGCTCCTGCATCAATCTGTAAAGTTCCTACCGTAACGCTTCCACTGGCCAGCCATTTGTTTCTTGATGATAAATTTACTTCTTGAGCCGTAAACTCGCTTCCTGCATCGCCTTTAATGGCTTTCAAGATGCCATCTTGCTCTTTCATTCCGAAAATAATAACTCTGATTCCCATTCGAGTGGCGAGCTTCGTAAACGTGAGCTTTGAGGCCATTCCGCCTGAACCCAATGCCGATTTACTGTTATCAACCAAACCAAGAATCTGATTATCAATGTTTTCTATTTTACGAATGATGTTTTTGTCTTTATCCAAAAGTCCACCAACCGAAGTACAAATCATTAGCGTTTCTGCACCAAAACCGGTGGCGATGAGGGTAGCCAATTCATCGTTATCCGAAAATTTTAATTCACGATTACTCACTACGTCGTTTTCGTTGGCAATCGGAATAATATCGTTTTCCCACAATTCTTGGTAAGTTTCTTTCAACTGCAAAAACTGTTCACGATTGCCAAAATGTTGGCGTTCGCACAAACTTTGGGCAATCTGAATGCCGTATTGTGAGAAATATTTCGAGTAAATATTCAACAAAAGCGGATTCCCGATGGCAGCCGCAGCCTTACGCTCGGCAATTTCGCCCGAATAATTTTTGATAAAATGTTTTCCAGCACCCACCGCACCCGATGATACCATAACTATCTGATAGTCAGCGTGAAGGATGGCCACTTGGCGAGCAATATCGGCAATGATGGTTTCGTCAGGCTCTCCGTTTTTTTGAGTAATCGAAGCCGTTCCGAATTTTAGTATGAGGATAGGTTTTTGAATCATAATGGCAAAGATACGATTTTCAGACTACACAAAAAAAGCCTT
>NZ_JBMLRC010000422.1:0-4100 GCF_049241225.1 Emticicia sp. | reverse complement strand
TCGTTTTCGTCAAGATAAATCTTACGCATACGAATCGATTTTGGCGTGATTTCTAAGTATTCATCTTTTTGGATATACTCCATGGCATCTTCTAACGAGAAGTTGATTTTTGGAGCAATTTTCACGTTTGTATCTGAGCCAGATGCACGCATGTTGGTTAATTGTTTCGCAGTTTGTACGTTCACAACGATGTCGTTCTGACGGTTATGCTCACCAATTACCATACCCATATAAACCTCTTCACCTGGGTCGATGAAGAACGCTCCTCTGTCTTGTAATTTATCAATCGAGTAAGGCGTAGCTGGACCATTACCGCTGGCAATCAATGAACCGTTTACACGACCAGGAATTGCTCCTTTGAATGGCTCATAAGATTTGAAACGGTGGTTCATGATAGCTTCTCCGAAAGTAGCTGTCAATACGCTTGAACGTAAACCAATCAAACCACGTGATGGAATATTGAACTCAAGGTGTTGTAAGTCGCCTTTTGGCTCCATAATCAACAATTCACCTTTACGTTGTGTAGCTAATTCGATTACTTTACCAGCAGTTTCTTCTGGAACGTCAACAACCAAAGTTTCGATTGGCTCGAGACGCTCGCCGTTTTCGCCCTCTTTGTATAATACTTGTGGTTGACCAACTTGAAGCTCATAACCTTCACGACGCATCGTTTCGATAAGAACTGACAAGTGGAGGATACCACGACCAAACACTAAGAATTTATCTTCAGTATCGCCCGATTGTACTCTCAAAGCAAGATTTTTCTCTGTTTCTTTCATCAAACGGTCACGAAGGTGGCGTGATGTTACGAATTTACCTTCTTTTCCGAAGAAAGGAGAGTTGTTAATCGTAAACAACATGTTCATCGTAGGCTCGTCGATTGAGATACGTGGTAAAGCCTCTGGGTTTTCCATATCAGCGATAGTATCACCGATTTCGAAATCTTCGATACCTGTAATCGCACAAATTTCACCCGAAGCTACTTCTGCAACTTTTACTTTACCAAGACCTTCAAATACTTGTAATTCTTTGATTTTGTTTCTCTTGATTGAGCCATCCGCTTTACAAAGAGCTACTTGCATACCCTCTTTCAAAACGCCTCTTGCTACACGACCGATAGCGATACGACCTACAAAAGAAGAATAATCGAGTGAAGTGATTTGTAATTGAGCTGTTCCGTCAACTACTGGAGACGCAGGAATATGCTCAATGATAGCATCTAACAACGGAACGATGTCGGTTGTTGGAGTTTTCCAATCAGTACTCATCCAACCTTGTTTTGATGAACCATAAAGACAAGGGAAATCAAGTTGGTCTTCGGTTGCTTCGAGGTTAAACATCAAATCGAAAACTTGCTCGTGAACTTCGTCTGGGCGACAGTTTTCTTTATCAACTTTATTTACAACAACGATTGGTTTCAAACCTAATTGAAGAGCTTTGCCCAATACAAAACGAGTTTGTGGCATTGGTCCTTCAAAAGCATCAACTAATAAAATTACGCCATCGGCTAATTTCAATACACGCTCCACTTCTCCACCAAAGTCAGAGTGACCTGGGGTATCAATGATGTTAATTTTTACGCCATTGTATCTCACTGAAACGTTTTTAGAAACGATAGTGATACCACGCTCACGCTCAAGGTCATTGTTATCAAGAATCAAATCACCGAATTCTTGGTTTTCTCTGAAAATTTTTGAAGCGTGAATGATTTTATCAACCAATGTAGTTTTACCGTGGTCAACGTGGGCAATGATGGCGATGTTTCTGATATTATTCATTAAATGTAATTGTTTAGTTCGTTGGCGTCAGCATTTACCCAACGGACGACGGATAAACAATGACGAAGAACACTTTTTCTTAAATAAACCGCAAAATTACGGAATATAAATGATAATTCCTTAACTAATTCTGACAATCCCCTGATTATCAAATTGTTAATAAGAATAGTACAATTATTTTTACGAAAATCAATAATTTGAACAATTTAGGTGGGCCTTAATTAAGCTTAAATCAAGCTAAATCACACTAATTTGGTAGATTTAGTGGTATTTTAATTTCGAGTTTATTTTTTTCTTGTAATTTTGCAAACTCTTTTTTAGAACCCTGTATATCAGATAATTACATTCAGTGAAAAACGAAAAGCAAGTCTTTAAAATACATAAGCAAACTTACCAAACCATCGGATTTTGCCTTATGATATTTTTTTCTATTTCGGGTTATGCTCAAACTTACAATCATACCAGCGTTTGGTCGAGATTCCTGATTAGTAAGCAATTTGGCAAATTGCTTATTTCGGGCGATGTGGCCTATCGACGACAAAATGATTTTCGTTATTCTAAATACAATTTTTTAAATAAACCTTTTCTTGACGCCCAGCGTCTGATGGTAGGATATCGTACAAAAGACTGGCTTTTTAGCTTTGGGGTTTCAAGATGGAATGCCTATCCAATTTTAGGAAAAGAAGCTGATTTGGAAAGACCTCCCACTGTTGAGTGGCGATTTGTTCCTGGAATCGAATATTTTAAGACCATAAAAAAAGGTACTTTTCAGTGGCGAACCCAGTATGAGTATAGACATTTTGCTGAACGTACGGCTGGGCGTTTTCGCCAACGTTTTCAATTTCGTCAGCCGATTTCTGAAACAAATAGTTTGATATTTTTACAAGAGTTTTTGTTAGGAGCTCCACCTAATTCAACAAAAAAATATGAACAGAACCAAGCAGGTGTAACTTTCAATCATAATTTTACTAAATATTTAGAGTCAGAATTGGGCTATCGTTATATTTTCCGTCGCCGTCGCACAACCAATGAAATCGACAACGAACATGCCCTTGTTGTGGGGCTGATGTATCGTTTATGAGTCAATTTTTAAGCATCAATTTCCTGTTTTGCCTAAATTAAAGTCAAAAAAATATAAGAAAAAGCAAATATTTCGGTAGTTAAGCTTGAAAAAGAGTAGTTACTTTGTTACATTGTTTTACTCTATCCAATTTAAAAAACCATGAAAAAAATATTTTTGCTTTTTTCACTCGTTCCTGCCGTTATGTTTGGGCAAACAAAACCTGTGAAACTCGTTCGTGACGATGCCAATAAAAAGGTTGATGTCTTGGTCGATGGCAAACCTTTCACTTCTTATATCTACCCAGGCCCAGATGTGCTGAAAAAAGCGGTTTTATACCCAGTTCGTACATCCGAAGGTACACTTATCACGCGTGGCTGGCCAATGGACCCACGCCCGGGCGAGCGTATCGACCACCCGCATCATGTTGGCGTTTGGTTTAATTATGAAGATGTAAATGGCCACGATTTTTGGAATAACTCAAATACGCCGCCCAATCCGAAGGGAGTTTACGGAACAATCGTTCATACGGGAATCAAATCAGTAAAATCGGGTGCAAATAAAGGTTCGTTGGTAGTTACAGCCGATTGGTTGGATAAAGACGGAAAAATTATGTTGAAAGAAACAACGACCTACATTTTTCAAGGTACTGATAAACAACGAATTACTGATAGAATTACAACCCTAACGGCTGCTGATAAAGAAGTAACATTCAAGGACGTAAAAGATGGTACGTTTGCTATCCGTTTGGCTCGCCAGTTGGAGCATCCTTCAAACAAAGCCGAAGTATTTACGGATGCAAGTGGCGTGGCTACCAAAGTGCCAGTATTGGATAATACAGGAATCACAGGAAGTTATCGCAACAAAGAAGGAATTGAAGGGGAAGATACTTGGGCAAAACGCTCTGATTGGGTGAATCTTCGTGGAAAAATCGGTGAAGAAAAAATCTCAGTTGCCATTATCGACCATCCGAAAAATGTTGGGTATCCAACTTACTGGCACTCACGTGGTTATGGTCTTTTCTCGGCAAATCCATTCGGACAAAAAGTATTCTCAAATGGCAAAGAGGAACTCAATTTCAAACTTGCTCCTAAGCAATCAACAACCATGCGTTTCCGTTTGGTGGTAACTTCGGGCGAAGTTTCGGATACAGAAATGAACAAACTAACTGCCGATTTTGCTAAAGTGCAGTGATAACATAGCTTTTTAAGCAAGAAAAACGTGGCATATTTTTATAATGTGCCACGTTTTTTATTTGCGTA
>NZ_JBMLRC010000421.1:0-1442 GCF_049241225.1 Emticicia sp. | reverse complement strand
CCGATTTGACCGATTAAATCGCTGTATGTTGCATGAAAATCGCTCAAGGTTGTTTCTATTTTCACTACTGCTTCCGAAATCTCAGCTTTCATTTTACCCATATCTTCTTGATGAGCAGCTATTTCTTGCGTGAGTCTGGCTATTTGCTCGCCTTTGGCCTTAATGGTAGCATCGAGGTCAGCAATGGCTTTTTCTTTACTTCCGATTTGTTTTTGGCGTTGAGCATTGACCGATTCTTGAAATTTTGAGTCTTCGGTTTTCAATACATTCAGATAAAACTGTGCCGAATCATTGAGCTGCTGACTCGAAACACCCATGGCCTGTGCCGCAGCATAAGCCGAACTGTATCGAGTAGCTTCATCCATTGGCATTTTAGCGAGTGTCTGCAAAGACTTTTTGTACTCTAAATAATCAAACCCAGGCTGATTATTTGTTTCCATTGCCCCAAACAGAATCTCATAAAACTTATCCGAAACTTTGCCCGCTGGCGTTACTACCTCAGTTTTGGTAGTTGTTACTGCGGGTTTAGCATTTACATCCGTTTTTGCAGGCGTAGCTTCGGCAGTTTGCCCGTCGGAGGGTGTCTGAACAATAAAAATACCTTTTAGTTTTGATAAAAAATCGCTCATTGTATTGAGATTTTGTAAGTTTTAAAAGTCAAAAAATAGACATTTTATTTTCCTAAATATTGCTGTTTTATGAAAACGTGCAACATTTACGGTACAAACTTTTGGGTATTTCGAGGATTCTACAACTCATTTCATACAATCCAAGCAAAAGGTGTGTCGAATGGCTAAATTTAGTGATGATATTTTGAATATAAATTATTCTTAGAAAATATTTATATGAAATCAGCACGAAAGTCTTAAATTTGTAAGACCCATACTTGTATAGACATCTATGAAAAGCTCAAAAATATTTCTTTTATGTGCATCCGTTACAGCTGTCATTGGCTCAATGGCGTTTAGCTTCAATCCATTTAAAGACGAAGTCGATTTTAATACTGAAGTAAAGCCAATTTTAAATAAACACTGCGTTGCGTGTCATGGTGGTGTAAAAAAAGCTGCGAATCTGAGCTTTTTGTTTTCGCACGAAGCTATTAATACTAAAGGAAAATCAGGAAAAATTGCAATTGTGGCGGGCGATGCAGAGCATTCGGAGTTTTATAAACGCCTCATTACGAATGATTTGGATGAGCGAATGCCTAAAAACGAAGAGCCGCTCAAAAAAGAAGAAATAGAAATACTAAAAAAATGGATTGATGGTGGAGCAAAATGGGGCGAACATTGGGCCTATCAGCAACCTGAAAAGCCAAGTGTTCCATCGGTTGGTGGATTTTTTGCTCGAATCGGACTATTTAAAGATAATGAAACCAGTTTTGCTAAAAACGAAATCGACCATTTTGTGTTGGATAAACTCAAAAAAGAAGGACTCTCGCACTC
>NZ_JBMLRC010000420.1:0-10071 GCF_049241225.1 Emticicia sp. | reverse complement strand
TCTACCTTTGCACTCTCATTAAGAAACGGAGTATTCTTCTCTGGTCAAATGAAGTCCCAGCTCATGCGGGAAACCAATTTGACTATTGACCTGTTGAGTCGTCTGAATTTATTCACTACACTCATTTGAAACGGTCTCCGAAAGCTTTTGAACATTTACAGGAATCATTGCAAGGTAACAAGGAATTGTCCTGCACCTTTTGGTCCTTACCCACGTGGTTTGCAATGCAAAGTTTAAGTTGGCAGTGGTCAACCTCTGAAAAAAGTAAATAAATTATTGGCTTAAACTTGTAATCGTGCATTATTTTCACGAATTTTGCACCCCAGTTTACGTTGAACTGGCGAAACGGTGAAAGTTTAGGTTAAATTAGCAAAATAAAGCGTAAAATACCATGTCTGGAATTATTGGAAAGAAAGTTGGAATGACAACTATCTTCAACGCAGAAGGTCAAGCAGTGCCATGTACATTGATAGAAGCAGGCCCATGCGTTGTTACTCAAGTTCGTACTGAAGAAAAAGATGGCTACACAGCTATTCAATTAGGTTACGGCGAAAAGAAAGAAAAAAATACAAGCCGCTCGCTTGTAGGTCATTTTAAGAAAGCAGGTACAACACCTAAGCGTAAATTAGTAGAATTCAAAGAATTCGAAAAAGAATATAGCCTTGGCGAAACAATTCGTGTAGAAGATGTTTTTGCAGAAGGAGATTTCTTAGACGTAACTGGAAACTCGAAAGGTCGTGGTTTTCAAGGGGTTGTTAAGCGTCATGGATTTGCTGGGGTAGGTGGTCAAACACACGGTCAGCACAACAGAGGTCGTCACCCAGGTTCGATTGGTGCTTGTTCATTCCCATCACGTGTATTCAAAGGTGTTCGCATGGGTGGTCGTATGGGTAACACTCGTACTACAATCCAAAACTTGAAAGTATTAAAAGTACTTACAGAGCAAAACCTAATCGTAGTGAATGGTTCAATCCCAGGAGCGAAAAACGGTTACATTACATTACATAAATAATAAATACCAACCCCCCCGCCTCTAAAGGGGAGCTATTTACTAAATAGTGCAGTGTTGGTTTAATTAGGCTCCCCTTTAGGGGCGGGGGGGTGTTTAGGTCGAAGCTGAACGACATCGAAAAAATACAGTAATAAGCAAATGAATTTACCAGTATTAAGCAAAGACGGAAAAGACACAGGTCGCGTAGCTACATTAGCTGACAGTGTTTTCGGAATTGAGCCAAACCAACATGTTGTTTACTTAGATGTAAAACACTATTTGGCTAACCAACGTCAAGGAACTCACAAAGCAAAGCAAAGAGCAGAAATCGCTCGTTCTACTAAGAAAATCGTTCGTCAGAAAGGTTCAGGAGGTGCTCGTCACGGTTCTACCAAATCTCCAATCTTCGTAGGTGGTGGTCGTGTATTCGGTCCAGTTCCACGTGATTACGATTTCAAATTAAACAAAAAAATCAAAGTGTTGGCTCGTAAGTCAGTACTTTCTTCAAGAGCTTCTGAAAACAATGTTTCAATCATTGAAAACTTCACTTTTGAAGCTCCAAAGACAAAATCATATTTGTCATTCCTCAACGCACTTTCTTTAGCTGGCACTAAAACCCTATTCATCATAGGCGATTATGATAGCAACGTATATTTATCAGCACGTAACATCCCTAAAACTAAGGTTTTGAGTGTTGATGAAGTAAGTACTTACGATTTAATTAACGCTGACAAAGTTTTAATTAGCGAAGGTGCATTGTCGAAAATTGAAACAATATTGAATTAAGACTTATAGTTGCATTGCAGCTTATAAATAATACAAAAATGAGCGTACTCAAAAGACCAATCGTTACCGAAAAATCACAAAAACTTACTACAAGTGGTAAATTTGTGTTTGAGGTTGAGTTGAATGCGAACAAAATCGAAATCGCAAAAGCTGTCGAAAAAATGTACGGTGTTACTGTAACAGACGTAAACACTGTTCGCCAAATCGGCAAAAAGAAATCGAGAATGACTCGTAGCAGAGCATCATCAGGTATGACTTCTACTTTCAAGAAAGCAGTAGTAACATTGAAAGATGGTGATTTAATCGATTTCTACGAAAATTTGTAATAAGTGCTAAAAGTAGCCAAGTATTACACAATTTACTAAATTAAAGTATAGCCTTTGGCTGCAAAAGATTAAGTAACAATGGGTATCAAAAAATTAAAACCAAACACACCTGGCCAACGTCATAGAATTGCTCCTGATTTTTCAGACATTACAGCAAGTAAGCCAGAGAAAAGCCTTACGGTAACCATCAAAAAAACTGGTGGTAGAAATAGCGAAGGTCACCGTACTGCACGCTACATTGGTGGTGGTCACAAACGTAGATATCGTTTGATTGACTTCAAAAGAAACAAAGTAGATGTTACGGCTGAAGTAAAAACTATCGAGTATGACCCAAATCGTACTGCACGTATTGCACTCGTACAATACGCTGATGGCGAGAAGGCTTATATTATTGCTCCTCAAGGATTGAAAGTTGGACAAACTATCATTGCAGGTTCAAATGTTGCACCAGAAATCGGCAACTCACTTCCAGTAGGAAATATGCCACTTGGTACAATCATTCACAACATCGAATTACAACCTGGTAAAGGTGCTCAGATGGCTCGTAGTGCTGGAGCTTACGCTCAAGTACTTGCAAAAGATGGCAAATATGTTACATTAAAAATGCCATCTGGTGAAATGAGAATGGTACTTGCTACTTGTGTTGCTACAGTAGGTACAGTATCAAACGCAGACCACATGAACGTAACGCTTGGAAAAGCTGGTCGTAAACGCTGGTTAGGGGTTCGTCCAAGAGTAAGAGGTGTTGCAATGAACCCAGTTGATCACCCGATGGGTGGTGGTGAAGGTCGTTCGTCAGGTGGTCATCCACGTTCACGTAACGGTTTATTAGCGAAAGGTAAGAAAACTCGTGATACGACTAAGCCTTCAACAAGACTAATCATTTCAAGAAGAAGTAAATAATCATTAAGCAGTTTTAAAGTTTTGATTTTATTCAGAACTCAGGACTCAGAACTCAGAACAATTAAAAATGGCACGTTCACTTAAAAAAGGACCATACATTGATTTTCGCCTCGACAAGAAAGTTGTTGACATGAATAACTCAGGCAAAAAGTCAGTTATCAAAACGTGGTCACGTCGCTCAATGATTTCTCCAGATTTCATTGGACACACCTTCGCAGTACATAATGGAAATAAATTTATTCCTGTTTATGTAACTGATAACATGGTAGGACACAAACTTGGTGAGTTTTCACCAACTCGTAACTTCCGTGGTCACGTAGCAAAAAAAGATAAAGGTAAAAGATAATAATTACAATGAAGAATGAAGAATGAAGAATGTAGAATGTAAAATGAAGTGTGAATACCGCAATGTAAACATAGTTCGTAACTCTTAATTCTTAATTCTAAATTCATAATTCTACATTTCAAGAATAATGGAAGCAGTAGCAAAACTTAATGATTACCCTACCTCGCCTCGTAAGGCAAGATTAGTGATTGACCTTATTAGAGGGAAAAAGGTAAGTCAGGCTTTAGGCATTTTGAGCTTTCAGCCACAACACGCCGCACCAGTGGTTAAAAAAGTCTTATTATCGGCAGTTGCTAACTGGCAACAAAAGAACGAAGACTTGAAAATCGAAGACGCAGAATTGTACGTAAAGTCAATTTTCGTTGATGGTGGACGTATGTTGAAACGCATGAGACCAGCTCCACAAGGACGTGGATACCGTGTTCGTAAGCGTTCTCACCACCTTACAATTGTAGTTGATAGTGCAAATTAATTAAATCAAATAGCAAACGATACACTACTCGTATTGCTTAATAAAGTAAATTACCAATGGGACAAAAAGTAAATCCGGTAGGTCTAAGACTTGGTTATATCAGAGGATGGGATTCTAACTGGTATGGTGGAAAAACTTTCGCTGAGAAATTAGTTGAAGACCAAGAAATCCGTAAATACGTTTCAGCTCGTATTCCAAAAGGTGCTATCTCGAAAGTAGTTATCGAGCGTACTCTAAAACGCATTACACTTACAATCCATACGGCCCGTCCAGGTGTTGTTATCGGAAAAGGTGGAAATGAGGTTGATAAAATCAAGGAAGAGCTTAAAAAATTAACGGGCAAAGATGTTCAGATTAATATCTACGAAATCAAACGTCCAGAACTTGACGCTAAATTAGTAGGTGAATCAATCGCTCAACAACTTGAAGCTCGTATTTCTTACCGTCGTGCCATGAAACAAGCTATTCAAGCTGCGGTTCGTGTAGGTGCACAAGGTATTAAAGTAAAGTTAGGTGGTCGTTTAGCAGGTGCTGAGATGGCACGTAACGAAATGTACAAAGAAGGACGTATTCCTTTGCATACACTTCGTGCTGACATCGACTACGCTATCTCTGAAGCCCTTACTGTGTACGGAAAAATCGGTATCAAAGTATGGATTTTCAAAGGTGAAGTTTACGGTAAGCGTGACTTGACTCCAGCAGGTGGTGGTACTTCTCAATCGAACAACGAAAGAGGTGGAGCAGATGCACAAGCTGGCGGACGTGGTGGTCGTGATGACCGCAGAGGCGGAGGCCGTGACGACCGCAGAGGTGGTGGTCGTGATGACAACAGAGGTGGTGGACGCAACAACGGTAACAACCGTGGCGGAAATCGCAACAACAATAACAACAGAGGTACAGGTCCAAATAAGAGATAAGCACCTAACTTAGTTTCAGGTTTACTTCTCGAAAAATTTTGATGTACTCATTGAAACATAAGATAAAAAAACTTGAAACTAAGCACTCAGTGCTGAAAATATAACATCGTCATGTTACAACCAAGAAGAACCAAATTTCGTAAGCAACAAAAAGGCAGAATAAAAGGTCTTGCCACTCGTGGACACGAGATAGCTTTCGGAACATTCGCTATCAAATCTTTAGAGCCAGGTTTTATTACCTCTCGTCAGATTGAAGCAGCACGTATCGGTGTTACCCGTGCAATGAAACGTGAAGGTCAAGTATGGATTCGTATTTTTCCAGACAAACCAATCACTAAGAAGCCTTTAGAGGTACGTATGGGTAAAGGTAAAGGTGCACCTGAATACTGGGTAGCCAGCGTTAAGCCAGGTACAATTTTATTCGAGGCAACTGGAGTTCCAGTAGAGTTAGCAACCGAAGCACTTCGTTTAGCAGCTCAAAAACTTCCAGTTCAAACGAAGTTTGTAGTACGTAGAGACTACCAAGAAGGAGCTGAATAATAACAATAGTTCTGAGTGCTGGGTGCTGAATTCTGAATGTTCAAATGCGAGTTTTACAACTCAGAACTCAGAGCCGCTACGGCCGACCGTTCAGAATTCAGAACTCGACAAAGTTTAAATAAAAAAATGAAGAAGTCAGAAATTAAAGCATTGTCAGTTGAGCAGTTAGAGCAAAATATCGCTGTTGAAAAAGATAGAATCTTGAAATTACAGTTTGCTCACGCCATTACACCCATCGAAAATCCGATGCGTATCCGTCAGTCTCGTAGATTGATAGCTCAATTGATGACCGAATTGAACGCAAGATAAATTATAGCAATCCCTGTAAATACAGGATATCAAGTATCTGAACAATGGAAAGAAATCTCAGAAAAGAGCGTATCGGAACGGTAGTAAGCAACAAGATGGATAAATCAGGTGTTGTAGCTGTGGTTCGTAAATTGAAACATCCGAAGTACGGAAAGTTTATGCTCAAAACCAAGAAGTTTATGTTCCATGACGAGAACAATGAAGCAGGTATCGGTGATACTGTGAAAATTCAAGAGACTCGTCCTTTGAGCAAAAACAAAAATTGGAGATTAGTAGAAATCGTAGAAAAAGCGAAATAATAGCCCCAATTTTATTCTCCTTAGCTGGAGAAAGCTATTAACCAAATTACCCCTTGAGCAGGGTCGAATCCGACTTAGGGGTCTTAACTATTCATAAGACAATGTTACAGCAAGAATCAAGAGCAGGTGTTGCCGACAACAGTGGTGCAAAAGAAGTGCTTGTTATCCGTGTATTGGGTGGCACACGTAAACGTTATGCATCAATCGGTGATAAAGTTGTCGTAACGGTGAAATCAGCCCTTTCATCTTCAAACATGAAGAAAGGAACTGTATCAAAGGCTGTTGTTGTGAGAACTACTAAAGAAGTTCGTCGCAAAGATGGTACTTACATTCGTTTTGAAGACAACGCAGTCGTATTATTAAACAATCAAGATGAGCCACGTGGCACTCGTATTTTTGGACCTGTTGCTCGCGAATTGCGTGAGAAACAATTCATGAAAATCGTTTCTTTGGCTCCAGAAGTTCTTTAATTTGAATGATAAGTGGTGTAAACCAAACTATTTTCAAATTCTAAAATTTCCAAATTTTCAAATTCAAAGTAATGGAAAGAAAATTCAATAAGCAGCAGAAACAACACGTTCGCACTGGCGATACTGTTGAAGTGATTGCCGGCAATGCTAAAGGAAAGCGTGGCGTAATCAGTGAAGTGATTACATCAAAACAACGTGTAGTTGTTGAAGGTGTAAACATCATGAAGAAGCACGTAAAACCTTCTGCTCAATCTCCTCAAGGCGAAATCCGTGAGTTTGCAGCCCCTATTCACATCAGTAACGTTATGTTAGTTGACCCAGCTACTGGCAAACCAACACGTACTGGTCGTAAAGAAAACGACAAAGGAAAGTTACAAAGATTTTCTAAGGAAACTGGAAAATTTATTTAATCAATTACCATTTGGAATTAGCTTCTGCCGAAGCTTTTACCAATAAATATGAGGGTCGGAAATCCTCCTATTAAAAAATCTAATGGCACGTTTAAGAGAAAAATACACAAAAGACGTTGTACCAGCTTTGAAAGAAAAGTTTGGATACAAATCAGTGATGCAAGTTCCAGCATTGAAAAAGATTGTAGTGAACCGTGGGGTTGGAGCTGCAACTGGGGACAAGAAATTAATTGACAGTAGTTTAGAAGAAATCACTACAATTACTGGTCAGAAAGCAGTAGCTACACTTTCTAAGAAAGCCGTATCAAACTTTAAACTACGTGAAAATATGCCAATCGGTGTAAAAGTAACTTTACGTGGTGATAAGATGTATGAATTCTTAGACCGTTTGACTGCCATTGCTCTTCCACGTGTACGTGACTTCAAAGGTATTAGCGATAAAGGCTTTGACGGACGTGGAAACTATACCTTCGGTGTGAAAGAGCAAATCATCTTCCCTGAAATCTCGATTGATAAAATCTCTAAGATTCAAGGTATGGATATTACATTCGTAACATCAGCTGAAACAGATGCTGAGGCATACGAGTTATTAAAAGCAATGGGAATGCCTTTTGCAAGCATCAAGAAATAATATTAAGATTTCGATATTTATAATTCAGTCATACAATGGCAAAAGAATCAATAAAAGCAAGAGATAGAAAAAAAGCAGCTTGTGTTGCTAAATACGCTGCAAAGCGTGCTGCTTTGAAAGAAGCAGGCGACCTAATTGGCTTAGACAAACTACCTCGCAACGCTTCACCTGTACGTTTACACAATCGTTGTCAATTGACAGGCCGTCCGAGAGGATATATGCGTAAATTCGGTATCAATCGTGTTACTTTCCGTGAAATGGCAAGTAAAGGATTAATCCCAGGAGTTACAAAAGCATCTTGGTAATTTTTGTAGAAGTACTTATTTTGATGTAAATATTTAAAGTTATTTTATGACTTAATAAAGAATATTTATTCTTCTCGATAATTACTTGCACAAATACTACTTTTTCTAAAAAACATTTTCTAATTTTGCAGCCCAGTTAAGAAAGTCGTGCTCACGATACTGCTTAACGCTGGCTTAGGTATCCAAAATTAAATATCAAAAATGATTACAACGGATCCAATAGCAGACTTCCTTACCAGAATCCGAAATGCCATCAAGGCACGTCACAGAGTGGTAGAAATTCCTGCTTCGAACATCAAAAAAGCGATTACTCAAGTACTTTACGATAAAGGCTTTATTCAAAGTTATAAATTCGAAGAAGTTGCTCCTCAAGGAGTAATCAAAATTGCATTGAAGTACAATCCAGTTACGAAACAATCTGCAATCGTAGATTTAAAGAGAGTTTCAAAGCCAGGTTTACGTAAATATGCTGGTACAACCGAAATTCCACGTGTATTAAATGGTTTGGGTATTGCTATCGTTTCTACATCGAAAGGTGTAATGACTGATAAAGAAGCTCGTGCCTTGAAAGTAGGTGGTGAGGTATTGTGCTACGTATATTAATACAATGCTCAATTATTGACTTTATGTGCAACTTTGCACTATATCGTCTTCACTCAAGTAAATTATTTGTTGACCGCTCCTAATAACTCGTGCCAACGAAAGTGTTTTGAAGCCTTAAACTATTTATAAAATGTCAAGAATTGGTAAAAAACCAGTTGCCCTTCCAAGTGGAGTAAGTATTTCAGTAGATGCTCAGAATGTAGTTACTGTAAAAGGACCAAAGGGTACACTTACACAAAAGGTTGATTCGGATATCACTGTTTCAGTTGAAGATAACGAATTGAAAGTTGAAAGACCAACCGAACAAAAAAGACACAAAGCCCTTCACGGTTTGTATCGCTCATTAATCAATAACATGGTTATTGGCGTTAGCACTGGCTATAAAGCTGAAATGGAAATCGTCGGTGTTGGTTACAAGGCTGCCAATAATGGTAACGTCCTTGATTTAAGCTTAGGTTTCTCGCACAATGTTTACTTCGTAGTTCCTTCAGAATTGAAAGTAACAACAGCGATGGAAAAAGGTAAAAACCCGATGGTAACTCTTGAAGGTACAGATAAGCAATTAATCGGCTTAGTAGCTTCAAAAATCAAGTCATTACGTAAAGTTGAACCATACAAAGGTAAAGGTATTAGATTTGTTGGTGAAGTTATTCGTCGTAAGGCTGGTAAAACATCTGGTAAGAAGAAATAATCATTAGACACAAGACGTAGGAGAAACAAGTTTTAAAAGTTTAATACTTGCTGCTCTGAAAATCACAAAATAGCAAATACAATGTCAAGTGTAAAAACTGATAGAAGACAAAAAATTAAGTGGAGTATCCGTAACAAAATCTCTGGTACAACTGAGAGACCACGTTTGTCGGTATTCCGTTCAAATACTGCCATCTACGCTCAATTAATTGACGATTCTAAAGGTGAAACTTTAGCAGCCGTTTCAACAACCGAATTAGGTTTGAAAGGTGTTAAAATCGACAATTCTAAAGAAGTTGGTAAAAAGATAGCTGAAAAAGCGACCGAAAAAGGAATCCTTGCCTGTGTTTTCGACCGTAATGGCTATTTGTATCATGGTAACATCAAAGCTGTGGCTGAAGGAGCCAGAGAAGGCGGTTTGAAATTCTAATCTTGAAATTCTGAATCAATGAACAAAGCAAAAGTAAACGAGGCAGAACTCAAAGAAAGAGTAGTCGCCATCAATCGTGTAGCAAAAGTAGTAAAAGGTGGACGTCGTTTTAGCTTCTCAGCTATCGTTGTTTTAGGCGATGGTAAAGGAGTAGTAGGACAGGGCTTAGGTAAAGCAAATGAGGTAACTGATGCAATTGCAAAGGCTATCGAAGATGCTAAGAAAAACTTAGTAACTGTTCCTGTAATCAACGATACAGTGCCTCATGAAATTCATGGAAAATTCTCAGGTGGTTTAGTATTCGTTAAACCAGCAGCTCCTGGTACAGGTATTATTGCTGGTGGTGCGATGCGTGCCGTTTTAGAAGCAGCCGGAATTCATAATGTATTGGCAAAGTCTAAAGGTTCATCAAACCCTCACAACGTAGTAAAAGCAACTATCGATGCTCTTAGCCAAATGAGAGCTCCTCATGCAGTAGCTTTCCAACGTAGTGTAAAAATGACTAAAGTATTCAACGGA
The DNA here is from genome assembly GCF_049241225.1 of Emticicia sp. Classification (NCBI taxonomy): domain Bacteria; kingdom Pseudomonadati; phylum Bacteroidota; class Cytophagia; order Cytophagales; family Leadbetterellaceae; genus Emticicia; species Emticicia sp. Next base: position 124 of record NZ_JBMLRC010000420.1, on the reverse strand, counting down.
TAATAGCTCTGAGCTTTAAGTTTACTGATTGCCATCGTGTGCATTGGTTAACTTAAAGCTTATTGCATACAGCTAATAAAAAAATGGCAAAGGTAAAAATTACTCAAGTGAGAAGTACAATTGG
>NZ_JBMLRC010000419.1:3735-11800 GCF_049241225.1 Emticicia sp. | reverse complement strand
GCGGGAAATCTGAGTAATACCGTCGAATCAAGTAACATTATCTTGAATGAGTTTTAAGGCTGATTTTTTACAATCGGTAAAATGATTCTACTTTGAAACTTTGCATCATGATGAATATTGATGTGGGCAATTTTTGAATCTTTTGCCGTTTCGGCACTCACATTTCCACCACTGTTATAGTTTTTCTGATTTTCGAGCGAGTTATTGGTTTTGATTATAAGTCGTAAACGACTCGATTTTGCTATCTTTTTTGAGAAAAATCGAAAATCATCAAATACACATTCATAGACCTTACCTGCTTGCATCAATGTTTCTCGTTCGAGTGATTCACGGTATCGAAGTCTTAACTGGTCAGAAGTTAGATATATCGCTTCTCCTTTAGTGGTAAGTTCATATAACGAAATCATTAAGTCAGTATCGGGAACATCGGTTGAGATATATAGTTTTGCTTCAATACCTCCCGATATTTCGGTCGAATCTTCAAAAGGTGCAGAATGATAAATTACGGCTTCATTCCCTAATCTGTAAGCCGTAAATTGGTCTTTCAAATAGTTTGGTTCTTCATTTTTCCAGTTTTCTAAACCTTTGCTTATATCAAGCGGATTATAGACAATCTTATCTGTTGAAGATTTATTGGCAATATTTTCTGAAAGTTTAGCACCCGATAAAACATCATTTGCGTTACCATCCGAATCTAAGAAAAGGCTTTTTTGATGAGTTGCTATTTTTTCAAGACTTTCTACATACTTCCATTTTTCATCTTCCATCACATAATACGCCACTTTATCTTTCAAGAAACTTGGTTTTGGTCCATTTTTCATGGTGTATTCATACCATTCTTTATGTAGCTTATTCATATCCAACATGCTTTCTTTACCAAACTTTAGCCCTCCAAATGCTTCTTTTGGAGTACGAGTGCCAGAGTGATTATAAGGGCCAATAATCAAGAAATGCTTATTTTTTGCTTCGGCTGAAGCATATTTCATAAAGTTTTCATAAAATGTTAATGCACCCTGTTGGTCTGCGTCATAATGCCCTGTGATGGTTAATATCGGAATATTCATTTTCTGATAATCCTCTATTTTAGGATTCATACTTTTCCAGTAATCATCATAGGTTGGATGAGCGAGCCAAGTCTGAAATACGGTGGTTTCATTGCCTACAATTTTATCCAGTTGCTCGAAAGGTAAGTGTTTTTGGTACATATCAGCGTACTTATTCAACCAAAAACTATCATCTCCAAAAAGAGTGCTGTTTCCTGTTTTTCCACTGGTGTAAGTTAGCCATGCAATCATGTACGACATGAAAATGTTATTCGGGTTTGGGTAGTCAATTCCTGGGAATACAGATGCTACGGGTACTATTGTGGAAAGGTGTGGAGGGAATTCTTTGGCAGTAGCCCATTGATTATAGCCAGAGTATGACCCTCCCCACATCGCAACTTTCTCATTGCAATACGGTTGCTTCGCAAAGTATTCTACTAAATCATAGCCGTCTTTGGCTTCTTGAATAAAAGGATTAAAGTTGCCCTCTGAGCTACCCCTACCCCTGCAATCAACAATGGCATAGATAAAGCCATTTTCAGCAAAATACTTGCCCCTTGCATGATAGCCGTCACTTATGTAAGGAGTTAAATCAATGATAACAGGTTGTTTTTCTTTCAAATCTTTAGGTAAATAAAGCGTTGCATTAAGCTTTACTCCATCACGCATAGGTATTTTTTCGCCCCATTTGAGGTCATACTTTATAAGATTTTGTGAAAAAGCTAACTGCGAACCTATTTGCACAATTGCAAATAGAACCAAGGATTTGATAAAAACTCTCATAGAAATAATAGGTCTTTAAAGGGTTTTGCAAAAGTTAGAATACAAGTTGTTAATTATTAGTGCTTTATGATGCGTTTGGTGTGTTGAGTAAAACGGCCCCGGTGCCATTTACTTTCGGATAAACAGGCTTTCCTTTATCGAGGTAAACCCCTGTGGCAGGGTCGTTTGAAATCAGAATCGAGCCATCCATATCTACATAATCAAGCAAAGGTGCAAGTTGCCCAATTGCCGAAATACCAATACTTGTTTCGGTCATGCAGCCGCACATTACTTGCAAGCCTAGGCTGCGGGCTTCGGCAATCATGCGTAAGGCTGGAGTGATTCCGCCGCACTTTGCCAACTTTACGTTTATACCATCAAACTTTCCAACACATTTTTTTACATCGGCTTCTACTATACAACTTTCGTCGGCGATGAGCGGCAATACCGAACCTGCCATTATTTCCAGCATTGGCTCGTAGTCGTCTTTCTGCATCGGTTGTTCGATAAACTCAACGCCCAACTCGGCAAAAGCCTTTGAGTTTTCAATCGTTTCCTCTACTCCCCAAGCACAATTGGCATCGACTCTAAAAAGTGCATCAGTATGTTTGCGAAGTTCACGAACAATCTCTACATCGTGGTCAGTACCAAGTTTAATTTTATAAATTGGAAAATCAAATTCTTGCATTTTCTCAACCATTTTTTCAATAGTATCAATGCCAATCGTATAGTTCGAATAAGGGGCTTTCGTAATGTCCAGTCCCCAGATTTCGTAAAGCGGTTTTCCTTGTTTTTTGCCCCACAAATCCCATGCGGCCATGTCTAAGGCACAATGAGCAAACGAATCATCTTTCAAGTACGGATACATAAACGCCCAAAAGTCTTCGGGACTATCAAGGTCATAGCTTTCGATAATCTCTTGATATTCAGTTAGTTTATCTCTCATGCCTTCGGCAGTTACGCCATAATAAGGAATCGGGGTAGCTTCACCATATCCGCTGAGGTCGCCATCTTGAAGTTCTACAATGAAGGCATCGATGTCGTCACGAGAGCCATGTGCAATCGTAAAAGTATGCCGCATTTGCAGCGTAAGGATATGGAATTTTAGTTTCATTTTGATGAAGAGGAAAATGTTGTTGTTATTTAGTTTCCCCTCCTTTTCAAGGAGGGGTCGCCTGACGAAGTCGGCGGGGGTGGTTGGTTAGGTCTTAAAATGCCTTTTAATCTCATTTAAAACCCAATCAATATTTTCAAAAACTTGTTTATTTTCAAAACGTACTATTTTAATGCTGAGTGATTTTAAAAACTCATCTCGTTTTTCATCTTGCACAAGTCCGTGGCCTTCAAAGTGTTCTTGTCCGTCTAATTCAATATTTATTCTTTCTGATGGGCAAAAGAAGTCAAGAATATAAAACTCAATACTGTGCTGTCTTCTAAACTTTCGTCCTTCTAATTGGCTATTCTTTAAATGATTCCATAGAGTAGCTTCGGCTGATGTGGAATGGTTTCGTAAATATTTTCTATGTGGTTTTAGGGTTTTTAGATTATTGAGTTGCATAGCTTTTTGCTAAAAATTTAGTCCAATGTTTAACCACCCCGTCCGACTTCGTCAGGACACCCCTCCTTGAAAAGGAGGGGAAACTTTGTTCTCGCTTAATGTTCTCGCTAAAGTTATTTTTTACTAATACTTTACCTCACCCAAATACAAATATCACATATTCACCAACTCATTTCCACGAAGCACAGGCACGACATCGTACAAATCACGTTGTAGGCAATAACTAATATCTTTGTTGATACCCAAACGTTGCAAACGACGAATGTGCGATGAATTTGCCAAATAACCTAACATATCATCTTTAGCTTGGTGATAAAGCCTCATAGACATTATTGCACTATCTTCTGCCACAAAATATTCATTTTGTACGGCATCAACCAACGCACCCGCAAAAAGCGTATCTTCCAGATTTGTGCGGCCTTTCCAACCAGCACAAAGCACCAACACATCGTAGGGTTGTGTTTTTAGGTATTCCACGATTGCATTGAGATTCAAGAAAGCTCCTACCAAAACTTTTACAGCCGAGCTTTTTGCTTTTGAGATAGAGTACGTACCGTTAGTGGTAGTCATTGCAATTTTTTCGCCGATGAGTTTTTCGTTCATGTAGCTAAACGGAGAGTTGTCAAGCTCAAAACCCTCTACTTTCTGAGCGTTTCGCTCGGCGGCTGCAATAAAACCTTTGGCTTGTAGTGCCTGACATTCTTCAACGGTTTCAACAGGAATAATGGCTTTTACGCCATACGCAAACCCTGTAACCATGCACGAAGTGGCCCTAAAAATATCCGTAACAATTACGATTGTGTTATCAATATTGTGGAGATGTAATAAATCTGGAGTGAGACAAACGTCAATATTCTTCATTTTAAAATCAATAATTTTTCATAAAAAACTGTCGCAAAGATGCCAAAAAAAGCTCTTAAAATTGTTACCTTTTTCAAAGTTGTCAAATTTTTATTCAAAACTTTCTCAGGAAGCGTTTAAATTCTAAAAATAATCCTACCTTTTTTATCTTTTTTTGGTGAAAATATGGGAATTGTGAAAATACTATCGTAATTTTGCACCCGAAAAAGCAAGAGTACAGCACACGTTTTTTCAAAATTACATTCAAAACTCATCAAAAAAATTATATGGCATCAGTTAGACCAGACGAAGTTTCGGCAATCCTGCGTGAGCAATTAGCAGGTGCAAGAACCGAAGCCGAACTCGAAGAAGTTGGTACAGTGCTACAAATCGGCGACGGTGTAGCACGTATATACGGTTTATCAAAAGTTCAAGCCGGTGAATTGCTGGCATTTGAAAACGGCTTGAAAGCCTTAGCACTTAACCTCGAAGAAGACAACGTAGGAGCGGTATTGTTAGGTGATTCGACAGGTATCAAAGAAGGAGCAACAGTAAAACGTACAGGTGAAATCGCCTCTGTGAAAGTAGGTGAAGGTATCGTTGGCCGTGTTGTAAATACTTTGGCTGAACCTATCGATGGTAATGGCCCGATTCAAGGCGAAACTTTTGAAATGCCTTTGGAGCGTAAAGCACCGGGTGTAATCTATCGTCAGCCCGTAACTGAGCCTTTACAAACAGGTATTAAATCTGTTGATGCCATGATTCCAATCGGACGTGGACAACGTGAGTTGGTTATCGGTGACCGTCAGACTGGTAAAACTGCTGTGTGTATTGATGCCATCATCAACCAAAAAGAATTCTACGACAAAGGCGAGCCTGTATATTGTATTTATGTAGCTTGTGGACAAAAAGCATCTACCGTGAAGGCTGTTGAGCAAACTCTTCGCAAGTATGGTGCAATGGACTACACAGTTATCGTAAATGCTGGTGCTTCTGACCCATCTCCGATGCAATTTTTTGCTCCGTTTACGGGTGCTGCCATCGGTGAATATTTCCGTGATACTGGCCGTCCAGCATTAGTTGTTTATGATGATTTATCTAAACAAGCGGTTGCTTACCGTGAGGTATCATTATTGCTTCGTCGTCCGCCAGGTCGTGAGGCTTATCCAGGAGACGTTTTCTACTTACATAGCCGTTTGTTGGAGCGTGCTGCGAAAATCAGTTCTGATGATACGATTGCAAGCAACATGAACGACCTTCCTGCTTCATTGAAAGGTAAAGTAAAAGGTGGTGGTTCGTTAACAGCCCTTCCGATTATCGAAACGCAAGCAGGTGACGTTTCTGCATATATTCCGACTAACGTAATTTCGATTACTGACGGTCAAATCTTCTTGGAATCTAACTTGTTCAACGCAGGTATCCGTCCGGCTATCAACGTAGGTATCTCGGTATCACGCGTGGGTGGTAATGCTCAAATCAAGTCAATGAAGAAAGTAGCAGGTACTTTGAAACTTGACCAAGCACAATTCCGTGAATTGGAAGCGTTTGCGAAGTTTGGTTCTGACCTTGATGCATCTACAAAATTGACAATCGATCGTGGTCGTAAGAACCAAGAGATCTTGAAGCAAGCACAGTTTTCGCCAGTACCAGTTGGTGAGCAAGTTGCTATTATTTATGCTTCAATCAATGGTGTAATGGATAAAGTAGATGTAAACAGAGTAAAAGAATTCGAAAGCGAATTTATTACATTGTTGAAAGCTCAAAATCCTGAAGTTATCACCAAACTTGCAGCTGGTAAATTAGATGATGACATCACGGCTATCATCAAAAAAGTTGGTAAAGAATTAGCTGAGAAATACGCTTAATATAATTAAGAATGTAGAATTGAGAATTAAGAATTAAAGTTTGGTACAAATCCATTCCTAATTCTTAATTCTTAATTCTTAATTTGACAAAAAGATGGCTTCATTAAAAGAAGTAAGAAATAGAATTGTTTCGGTAAACTCTACAACGCAGATTACCAAGGCAATGAAAATGGTATCGGCAGCGAAACTTCGTCGTGCCCAGGATGCCATTACGCAGATGCGTCCGTATGCGAATAAGTTGAACGAATTGATTTCGACGGTTTCGGCTAATACTGAAGTAGGTGCAACAAGTCCATATACAAGTATACGTCCAATTGAGAACGTATTAATCATCGTAGTTACTTCAGATAGAGGTCTTTGCGGTGCTTTCAACTCAAACGTTGTTAAGGCTGCATTGGCACTCATTCAGGATAAATACGCCGCTCAGGCTGCGAAAGGAAAAGTAGAAATCATGCCTTTGGGTAAAAAAGGTGGTGAAACACTGCAACGTCGTGGCTTTAAAGTGAATGTTGAGTATATGGATATTTTCCAACGCTTGAATTTTGCAACTGCCCGTCAGGCAGCCGAACAAGTGATGGATGCATTTACCGAAGGGAAATACGACGTAGTAGAAATTATTTTCAACGAATTTAAAAATGCTGCTACTCAGATTATCCGTGCAGAGCAGATGTTGCCTTTGGTTGAGAAAAAAGATGATTCGGTAAAAGATTCTAAAACTGATTACATTTTCGAACCATCAGAAGAAGAAATCGTATTAGAATTGATGCCAAAAGCAATTAAAATGCAGTTATTTAAGGCTGTTCTTGACTCGAATGCGTCGGAACATGGAGCCAGAATGACCGCGATGGACAAAGCAACTGATAATGCCAACGAATTATTACGTACTTTGAAAATTGAGTACAACCGTAGTCGTCAAGCGGCCATTACTAACGAAATCTTGGAGATTGTTGGTGGTGCAGAAGCTTTGAAAGCACAGCAATAATTAGTAGTTCTTATATACAAAGGCGGCGATATATCGAAAGATGTATCGCCGTTTTTTGTTATGCATTTTTATGAAATGTAATTATATACTTTACACAATTTAGAAAATTGAGTTACAGTTCCTGCACATTCATCACTCCTAAATTTTCAAATAATTTCGACCAATAAAGCGTAATTGTTGGGTTATTTTCTTTGATCGAACTCATTGGTTCGAATGGTAAAATCATCGAAACATCGGGGCCATTTAAAGCCAAGTCTTTGTACTTTTCGGCATCTATTTTTGCCCACTCTTCGGCTTCCGAATTATCTTTTGGTGGTTTTACCTGAAAATCTCGGCCATTTTTTACACTTTCCACCATATCACTTAAATAATATACTTTCACAACCGCTCCCGATTCTGAGGCTTTGGCAATTACAGGTATACTAGCTAAAATGTTAGTTTCACGGTTCGAAGCATTATCATTTGTGGCGTTGAGGCGTGCCAATGCTTGTTTCGTAACGAAAGTACGCTCTTTTCTGATGGATAAATCATACGACGTCTTAATAGCCTCCAAGTCAGTGGCGTTCATTCCTTCGGTGTCTTCCATTTCAGTGCGGCAAGTGAGCGAAAGGCAACGCCCTTTGGCAGTGTTTTCATGGATGTAATAAATCTCAAACTTATCACCCGATTTTCTTACGTTCTCTTCAATAATGCTATTGAGTGCCTGTTGGTATTTCTGAGCCACAAAAGGCTTCGATACATCAACACTCGCAGTTTTATCAATGAAAATAAGCGTATGAATGGCTGGACTATCAGCTTTATTTTCGGTTTTCTGGGCTTTTTTTTCTCCGCATGAAGCAAGAAGTGCTATTAATGATAAAGAGATAAGAAAGTAAAAGACATTGGGCTTTTTCATCAAATTATTGTTAATGGGCTTTGAGCCTAAATAAAAAATGCTTTTATCTGCGTTTTTGGTCAGATCTTATACAAAAGTACACGTTCAATATTTCAACTTCAAAAGTTTTCTATAAGTGGT
>NZ_JBMLRC010000419.1:0-3635 GCF_049241225.1 Emticicia sp. | reverse complement strand
CTTATACAAAAGTACACGTTCAATATTTCAACTTCAAAAGTTTTCTATAAGTGGTATCAGCGGGCGTATTTTTCTCCCAATAAGCATTTTGAATGGTTGCTTTTAATACTGCTCTTGAGGTAAGTTTCTTTTTTCTTAATTCGTAGGTATCTTCCCAGCCGACAATATGATGAGGAAACCCTTTTTCGAAGATAATTCTTAAATCTCGTTGGCTTTCAGGAAAATATATTTGATAATCCATTAAATCTTTGCCTTTAAATGTCGAATCTCCTTTATAAGGTTGGAGTTTAATCTTGGTCATTTCAGCCTGAACTTTTTTATGACGCAGACGTAATGATGTCATGCTCGGAACCATTAAAACATTACCTTGTGGCAGTTGATCGAGAGGCAGTAATCTTATCTTTGTCCAAAGTTCGTCCTCCAGTATTGCATAATCAATGTGGCATTCTTCCGAAACCTCTTCTTCAAAATACGATTTTCCGATCACCTGATAGCCATTCTGATGATAGTTGAGTTGTAAAAAACTCTGCCCACACCATTCTTGGTTCGTATTCGAAACCTTTAGTGTAGCCGGAAAAGTATTGGTCTGAATAGGTGTAAACACCGAGGTGTACATCGAATAATCATAAATACCTGTAATAAACTTCTTAATAAAATTTAGCTTCAATACTGGTGTGGCAATTTCTTTTGCATCGGATTCTAATTTTACTTGCTTATCTAATCGAAAATCTTCATTCACAAATACCATCACTGCCTCTCCTTGATTGATATTTCCATACTGAGCTTGCTGTAAATCATAACTGCTGATTTCAGCTTTATTCGAAAACCAATATTTTCTAAATTCCTCGCTATCAGATAACTGTATTTGCTTTTGGTCTTTTTTATCAGTGCAAGCCGTACTCGTAAATAATAGACTAAAGATAATAATGTAATAATATTTCATTCTTTAAAGTATGTTGTGATTAATCATTCAAAATTAAGCAAATTGTATGGTAATTATGTAATGATTGAATGTTAATGATTAGTTATTAAGCGGACTCATGATAAGTTTCTGCAGGTGTGTGATTTTTAATGCTTACTTTTTGCCTTTCCAACTTATTAAAAACACACCAATTAAGACGAAAAATGTTCCGATGATTTGTTCGAGCCAGATATTTTCGCCCAAAAATGCTGTTGCCAAAAAAATCGTAAAAATAGGCCCAATGCTTGCAATGATTGAGGCATTGCCCGAACCTACGTGTTTGATTCCTTCTGATAACATGAAAGTTGGCAAAACTGTTGAGAAAATGGCCATTGACATCGAAATGATATAAACCGGCATCGGAAAATTAAAAATATCGAGGCCGTTTTCTGCATAACAATGAATGAGCGTTGGGAAAAGTGCCGAAATAATGATCCACGAAGTAAAGCGGGTTGTGCCGAGTTGGGCAATGAGGCCATCGCTACTAATGAGATAAAAAGCATAGGTAAATCCGCTAAAGATTACCCAAAAAGCACCCAAGCTAATATCTTTTTGTTGATGTGCATCAAAGTTTTTCAAGAATGCCAGCACGATTCCGAGATAGGTAATGCCGAGTGCCAACCATTGTAGGCGGCTTATTCTTTTTTTGAGGAAAATCGCTCGCAGAATCAGTACAAATGTTGGATAGACAAAGAGTAAAATCCGCTCTAAACTAGCCGTGATATAGTTTAAACCCAAAAGATTGAAATACGCCGAAACATAATAGCCGATAAAACCAACTGCAAAGAGTTTTAGCCAAGTAATTATCGGCACTTGTGGATGAGATGCTTCTTGGATTCTTTTCCGACATAAAATAAAAATGTAGAACGGTACCGAAAACAAAAATCGGAGCGAAAGCAGCGAAATTGTATCAATGCCGTACTCGTAAGCTGATTTAATGAAGATTCCTTTTAAAGCAAAACCAAACGCTGCCCCAAAGACTAATCCAGCTCCTAACCAATAATTTGAGCGTTTGGGCATAAAAAATAACCTAATATTAATAGAATGAACCGACGAATATGATAGATTTGCTAAAAGAAATTTATATAAAAAATAGCAGAATGTCCAAAATTTAACTTTTGAGGTTAGAAATGTTCGAAAAGTTAAATTTTTTATTGCTATTATTAAATTTTTTGAGCTAATTCAACCCAATGTTTTACCATTTTTTTAACCAACATGGCAACCAAAGCAAAATTAAAGAAAGAATCAGAACAAACCATTAGTATTAAGCCACGCGAACAAAAGAAGCCAATGTTGATGGAAATAGCTTGGGAAGTATGCAACCAAGTAGGGGGAATTTATACCGTTATTCGCTCAAAAGTGCCTTCGATGGTAGAAGAGTGGGGCGAAAATTATTGTCTCGTTGGGCCATATTTTCCGAATACGGCAATGATAGAATTTGAGCCAATCGCCGACCTCGACGAATCGCCGTTTGGTAAAACCGTTAAGAAAATGCAAGAAATGGGCTTTGATGCTCATTATGGTCGTTGGCTCGTAACAGGTAAGCCAAAAATTGTATTACTTGATTTTAAAGCTCTTCTAAAAAATACCAATGATTTTAAATTTAAACTTTGGGAAAGACACCAAATTTCTACACTCAATGCCGAGCCGCTCGTTGACCAAGTAATTGCTCTCGGCGAAATGATTCGTGTATTTTTAACTGAATTTGGTGAAACTTACGGTCATAAAAATGATATTGTGGCTCACTTCCACGAGTGGATGGCCGCAACAGCCTTGATAGATATTCGCACTGATAACGTGCCGATTTCAACCGTTTTCACAACTCACGCAACTATGCTTGGGCGTTATATTGCCGGAAACGAGGCTGATTTCTACGAAAAGTTATCGGGATATGATTGGGACTACGAAGCTAAAAATTATGGAATCGAAGCCCAAGCGAAGATCGAACGCTTGGCTGCCCAAAAATCTCATGTACTCACGACTGTGAGTGATGTTACTGCCAAAGAATGTGAGGTGTTTTTTGGAAGAACATGCGATTTGATTTTACCAAACGGCCTAAACGTAACTCGTTTTGCGGCTACGCACGAATTCCAGAATCTACACATGAAATACAAAGAAAAAATCCATCAGTTTGTGATGGGGCATTTTTTCCAAAGTTATTCGTGGGATTTAGATAATACACTTTATTTCTTCACTTCGGGGCGTTATGAATTCCGCAATAAGGGTTATGACCTTACGCTCGAAGCCCTCAAACGACTCAATTTCAAACTCGTACAGGCAGGTATTGATACTACAGTTGTGATGTTTATTATCACTAAAAATCCAGTACATTCGATTGACCCAGAGGTGTTGCAGTCGAGAGCCGTAATGGAGGAAATTCGTCAGACTTGTGAATCAATCGAAAAGCAAATCGGTGAGCATCTTTTCCACGCCTCGGCATCAAACGACGACCCCAATCTACCGGATTTGAATGAATTTGTGGATGAATATTGGAGACTTCGCCTACGTCGCACGATTCAGACTTGGAAAACCAAAAAACTACCACATACCGTAACACACTTACTCAAACAACCAGATGATATTACTGATTATTTGAAAGAAACCAACTTACTCAACCATGAGCAAGACCGAGTAAAATTTGTGTATCACCCAGATTTCATTTCCCCAACCAATC
>NZ_JBMLRC010000418.1:0-14249 GCF_049241225.1 Emticicia sp. | reverse complement strand
AAATAGCGACGCTGATAAATTTTGAAAGGTATCAACGTCGCTACTTTCTATTATTTCATCATTCTTCTTACTTGCTGAAGCTGCCCATTTTGCAAACGAGCAAAATACATTCCACTATTAAAGTTACTGGTATCTAACTGTACCTCATGCTTACCTGCATCGTACTCACCTTCTACTGGTACAGCAATCACTCTCCCGACATTATCAAAAATTTGAATCATTGTATGACCACCTTTAGTATAGAATGATAAAGTAGTTGAATCTACAAACGGATTCGGATAATTACTTATCAGCTCCTCATTGCTTGCAATCGGTTCATTTGCAGTGATTTTTCCGCAAGCCTGTACTTGTACTAAAGGTAATGGCTGAAAGTCTTTTAATAAAACATCATCAACGTATGCCTGATCTAAGCAAAACCATTGTGTAAGAATCGACGCATATACCGAGCGAAAATCATATTGCATGGTAAGGTTATCGTTGGTGTTTGGAGAAGCCGCAATATCTGGTGATTTTCCGAGTACTGTAGGATTGACCAAATCACCAAACATAAACATTGGTGCTGCTGCACCGTGATCGGTTCCCCCACTTGCATTGGATTTAACTCTACGACCGAACTCAGAATAGGTCAGGCCCAATACTTTTTTTGAAACCCCCAAACCCACCAAATCATCTGAAAAAGCTTTGATTGCCTCGGTTACGGTTTTCCAAAGATTTGCGTGTGTGCCGGTCGTGGTATCACTCGTATTGACTTGGTTGCTGTGAGTATCGAATCCGCCAATACTTACGTAATATACTTTTGTTTTTAAGCCACCGGCAATTAATTGTGCGACAATTTTTAGCTGATTTGCTAAACCAGAATTCGGATAAGTACCTTGTTTAGTTACTTTCCCAGCTGCTGCCTTTATAGAATTAGCATATAAATTAGTTTGATTCGCTACTTCTCTTAGAAACTTTAACTCTTTACCTGCCAAGGTATTCGGAGTGGTCTCGACCTTATTTGATATTAGATTATAGAAGCTAGTAGGATTTGAAATAGCCATACCCATTGATTGGACCGGACCTTGTAATGCCGTATTAACAACTGACCCGATTTGAATTGCAAGTGGGTCAGGGTTTTTACTATTTGGATAACCCGTCGGATAATTTGGATTTTCGATAGCTAAATATCTACCAGCCCAACCATTATTGACAAATACATTTGAGTCGGAAGCTGAATTCCAGATATCGGTTGCCCTAAAGTGTGAAAAATTTGGATTTGGATATCCTACACTTTGAATCAAGGCGGCTTTTCCTTCCTTAAACATTGTTTGAAGTGGAATCATCGCCGGGTTTAAACCGAGGGTGTCGGTCTGAGGTATCGAGAGTAATTTTTCTTTTGGAATGGCAATGTTGGTTCGTGCATTCTGATACAAACCATATTTATCAATTGGGATAACAGTGTTCAATCCATCATTCCCTCCTGAAAGCTGTACTACAACCAAGACATTCTCGTCACCGATGGCATTATCATCGACATTCCCAAATGCTTTAAATGACAGCCCGTTAATTAAAGCAGGCATTACTACACCTGCAAATGTATTTTGTATAAAATCTCTACGTTTCATAGATTCCCAGTAGTTTTAATAGGGTGGTATATTGCAGGCAAATTAGCCAAGCTGAAATTCGGGTAATGCCAAAATGTACTTATACAAGTTTCTTAGCCGTGTTGTTACCATATTTAGTGTATTAGTATCGTTCGGCTTACTTATCATAGCATCCCATAATTCAGTCCAATAATAATCACTCGATTGCCCACTCAATAGAATATCTTTCTTTACTTGTTGGACAAGCTCGCTGCTCACCGGGATTTCATACAATATGTTCAAAGAGTCGTTGATTAGCTTGTTTGGATCGTTTGGTACGGGCATTTTTTTGGCAAAAGCCACTACATCAAGCTGAATTCTACGGTTGTTTTTTACAAATCCCGAGTTGATGAATGTATCTGTGTATTGGTTTCGCTTGGGATAAGTGTCCGAATTTATCCATATTTCATAAAACATTGGCTCTTGATAATATGCTGGCCATCCTGCTACATTGGGTGGGTCTCCGATGTCTTGTTGCATGATTTGCCCTTGCCTTACCAAATCGCCAAATAAGTTGTAGTATTCCTGTAGAAAATCTTTTGGCGATGGAAAAACTACATTAAATTCTCGTACGGTTCCAATGATTAAGTCTAAAGGGCTTTTAATCATAGCTCCATATACGTTGGGATCAAAAAAGTGTTGACTCTTGAGTAGGGCAGTAAGTACTGGTTTGATCTCGTATTTATTGTCTCTAAAAATCTTGGCAAGTGGTTCGATAATATCTTTTTCTACGGCTGGCGTGATTTCGTAGTAAACAAAAAACTGATAAAGTTTTCGACAAATAAATTTGCTAACTTCCTCTACTGCAAAAATCATATTGAGCATTTCGTCTAATTCTTGCAGGGCGTTAGCACTATTTATTCCTTTAATTACTGTATTATTATAAAAAGCTGAGAATTTTTTGTCAGTAGTATCATGATTTGCCAAATTGAATGAATATACCATTCTATCGTTGTTAATACCAATTCCGGTAAGTACTCTAGCAGCTGCTTTTACATCATCTTCTGTATATTTCGAACCACTTCCTTTTCCAACCGTAAAAAGCTCTTGTAATTCACGAGCATAGTTTTCATCTGGTGCATTTTTTGTGTTTAATCGTCCGTTTAAATAACGAAGCATAGCAGGGTCAAGTGTGATTTGTTTCACAAAGTCTTTAAAATTCCCAAGTGCATTTTTACGTAACACCGTATGATGAAGGTAAACAAACCGAGCATCATCTACATCATTGATTTCGGTAGCAAAATGGTTATGCCAGAACAAAATCATTTTTTCGTGGATACTACGTTTTTGATTAACCATCTGCATCAACCACCAATTTTTGTAGGATGTCCTCCTTCGTGAGTTAACTGTGCCATCGCCATATATGGCATTGACCCATGTTTCACCGAATTTGATACCTTGCGGGTCTTTGTAATCGGCAGTTTCATAGAAATTCAGTGGAGGCTCGGGGTTTGCCTGTGGGCTCAAAATTTCGTCAATGGTTTGATTGAGTGTCTTTTTTTGAAAATATGCAATATCATCTGGACTTGAACCAAACATTGTACGTTTCAATAAATGACTAATTTGGGCGATTGACCATTCGCCTTTATACTCATCGATACCACCTTGAATAGCTTTTGGGGAGTAGAGTACGCTCATAGTATAAGATTAGGTTTTTTGTATAGACAATGATTCATTAAAGAGGTTTAGTTGGCCTCATTGTAAAATAGTTCGTTTATATAATCAAGGTATGGTTTTAGAATTTTGCATCCCTCAATTACCTTGTCCGAAAACTGTGTACCCAACACCTCTTCATCCGAATATTTGTGAACAAAAAATAGTTGTTTATACTTCAAAAGTTCGATGTCAGGGTGGTCGGGTGAATAGCCTTTTGGCATTAATTTCAATTTTTCGCCGTGAATCTCGTTATAGTATGTTTTGAAGATTTTGTTTTCGATAATACCTTTCAAAATGTGAGGATTATAATCTATTTCTTGGCGAAAACTAGCCAATTGTGAAGTTGTTGGAGCCCACATCCCACCACCCAAAAACGATTCGTTTGGTTGAATTTGTAAATAAAAATCAACAAATCCAGAACTTTTGCCTCCTGGACCAAAGCCCGCAGCCAGATAATTTTTGTAGGGAGATTTGTCAGTTGAAAACCGAATATCGCGATTTATACGCAAAATACAACTTTTTACACTGGTATTAATTAAATTTTGCTGAAATTTTGAAATTCCTGTAAGTATTTCTTGACATAGCCTTTCGAATTCGGCTTTTGTAAGCTCATAATCTATACGATTTGCATGAAACCATTCTCGATTATTGTTTTGGTCTAAGTTTCTTAAAAATTGAAGGGTTTGATGACTTAGCATTGATATTTTTGTCTATTTTTGTGGAAAATTACATTATTTTTTATCAATTTCAGAAATTATGGCTAGAATTTTAACAGGCATACAAGCGAGTGGCGTTCCGCATCTTGGAAATATTTTAGGAGCAATTTTGCCTGCAATAAAGTTATCTCAAAACTCTCAAAATCAATCTTTCTTATTCATTGCAGACTTACATTCTATGACCACCATCAAAGATGCTAAAGTAATGCAAGAAAATACCCGTGCGGTGGCAGCGGCATGGTTGGCTTGTGGTTTTGATGCCGAAAAAAATTACTTTTATCGTCAGTCTCGTTTGGCTGGTTATCATACAGAGTTGATGTGGTATCTCAATTGTCAAACACCTTATCCGATGTTGGCAAATGCACATTCCTTTAAAGATAAATCTGATCGCCTATCGGATGTCAACGCAGGACTTTTTACTTATCCAGTTCTTCAGGCGGCCGATATTGTATTGTATGGGGCTAATTTTGTGCCCGTTGGAAAAGATCAGCGTCAGCACCTCGAAATGTCGAAAGATATTGCAGCGGCTTTTAATCGTACTTATGGTGAAGTTTTGACATTGCCCGAGCCATTGATTGATGAATCCGTAATGGTGATTCCCGGAACTGATGGTACGAAGATGAGTAAGTCGTATAATAATTTTATAAATGTTTTTTTGTCTGAAAAACCACTTCTGAAGGCGATAAAATCAATTATCTCGGATAGCACACCACTAGAAGAACCGAAAAATCCTGAAACTGACATTACCTTCAAATTATTTTCATTGGTAGCCGAACCTAGTGATATCGAAGATATGCGTCAGAAATATCTGGCAGGTGGCTTTGGTTATGGTCATGCTAAACAGGCCTTATTTGAGGTTTTATGGAAAAAGTTTGAAAAGGAGAGAGAAATTTTTAATTTTTATATGGAAAATACAGCTGCTTTAGAAGAAAAACTTCAAGATGGAGAAGCCAAAGCACGTGAAATCGCTGAAAAAACAATGAATGATGTAAGAAAGGTTTTAGGTTATTTATAAAATGATTGACTCAATCAAATATGCCGAATATGAGTGGTTTTTGTGGCTCAATAGTTTTCATTCTCCTCTGTGGGATACGATAATGTTTTGGGTTACTTATCGTTTTACATGGATACCGCTGTATTTATTTATCATATATTTTTTGTATAAAAACATCTCTCAAAACTTTGTCAGGAATCTACTCTTTGTCTTGATATCGGTGGGTCTGGCTGACAGAATAACCTCGGGATTGATGAAACCTTTTTTTCAGCGATTAAGGCCTTGTCATGACCCATTGATTCAACATATTGTGCATGTAGTTGGCAACTGTGGTGGGCAATTTGGTTTCGTTTCAAGCCACGCTTCGAATAGTTTTGCCTTAGTAGCGGCACTGATTATTTTAGTAAAAAACTACAAAATAGATTCCAAAATACACCTTTTTTTGTTCTTTTGGGCAATAATTGTATCGTATAGTCGTGTTTATGTAGGTGTGCACTTCCCGACAGATATAGTGATAGGTGGTTTAATCGGTTTTTTAATTCCATTTATAATTTATCCCGTTATCACACTTTTTAAATATAAAAAAAAATTAACCTAAGCCGATTCTTATGAAAAAAATATTGTCAGTTATTACATTCCTACTTATTTCTACTTTTGCTAATGCTCAGGATATTACGCAAGGAACATGGTATAATGAAGAGAAAACTGGTAAAATACAGTTTTATAAGCAAGGTGATAAAATCAATGGTAAGATCGTTTGGATTAAAGAACCGAATGAAAATGGAAAACCGAGAATGGATAAAGAAAATCCAGATGTGAAGTTAAGAACTCGACCAATCGTTGGGTTGACAAATTTGAAAAACTTTAAACCATCAGGAAAAGGAACTTGGGAAGATGGTGAAGTATATGACCCCAACAATGGAAAAACATATTCTTGCAAAATGACCTTAGTTAGTCCAACCCAATTGGATATTCGTGGTTTTATCGGAATTTCGATTATTGGTCGCACTTCAAAGTTTACCAAAGCCGATTAACACATTTTATATAAAGTTCTTGAAGCGAAGATTTATTTTTGGAGGAAATAAATCTTCGCTTTTTTGTTATATGCACTTATCATTTACTAATTATCGGAAAACTTTTGGTGCGGTTGAAGTGTTGAAAATCAATAGTTTACAGCTTGAATCAGGCATTTATTGGGTAAAAGGAGAGAACGGTTCGGGAAAGAGTACCTTATTGAAGTCAATTGCTGGAATAATTGATTTTGAGGGAGAAATTAAGTTAAATGATTTTAGCTCGAACGCAAAGGCTGTCGAATATAGAAGACAGGTGAATTTTGCTGAAGCCGAACCACTTTTTCCTGAGTTTTTGACTGGTAAAGATATGGTTGATTTGTTTGCAGAGGCTAAGCACGCCACATCATCTCAAACCGAATTTTATCTGAACAAGATGAAAATGCAAGCGTATATCAATGAGCCAATAGGAACATATTCAAGTGGAATGCTCAAGAAATTATCGTTGGTGTTGGCTTTTCTCGGAAACCCACAGTTGATTTTGCTCGATGAACCGCTTATCACTCTCGATACTGATTCTTTACAGATTTTGTATAATTGGATTGAGAAAAAATATACTGATGAAGGCGTAAGTTTTTTGATTTCATCGCATCAAGCACTTGATTTAGTTGAAAAGATTGCCCGAAAAACATTACTTGTAGAAAATCGTACACTTAACTTGCTTGAATGCTGATGGCACTTACAAAAATTCTCTATAAGATATTTGTTAAAGGATTCTACAAAGTTCATGCAGGACAGTTGCTGTTTTTGTTTGGTACAATCCTGACCTATTTGTTTTATATTCAGGTACTTAGCGATGACCACATCACGACTCAAGAAACTATCTTTTATAATCTCAGCTTTATTCTAACCATCATTAGCTCGCCAATTTTGGGAGCATTAATGATGTTTGTTTTCTTGATTTTTAGTCTTAAAAGCTTCAATTATATTTCTGCCCAAATTTACCAACCAACCAATTTCTTTTTGTTTTATAGTGCCAATTCACTAAGTAAATCTCAGCAGTTGAAAAACTGGTTTCTATGTCAATTACTCATATCTTTTCCGATAATTATTTACATTGTTTTTTCAATATTTGTTGGTTGGATGTATGGTTTTTATTTGCTTCCCTTACTTTTTTTGGGGTTTGTAATTGGTGTCAGCTTGCTTTGTGCCTTTGTATATACAAATTTAGTTAATGACCCAATCAAGGCTTATAATAGTGGTATTCTGATGAAATTTACGAGAAAATGGAATAAAAACCTTGTCACAATTCCATTACTTCATATTTTTGATAAACAACTTATTACTCTTTTTATTACAAAATTTATAGCGGTTGGATTACCATTGGGACTGATTGAAATTCTATTCGATATGAATCAGGTCTCTTTAGCGGCTTTTATTGCGGTAATAATGTCAGTGTCAAACGCAGTTTTAATTTTTGAAATCTATTGTTTTGAACGAAGATATTTGAGTTTTGCTCTTAACTTTCCTACGAATATCTCACGTACATTTTTGCAATGGTTTTTGACTATTGCCATCTTATTATTACCAGAAATTTTCATACTAAAATACATCTTTCATTGGGAGGCTTTTCTTTATGCTGTATTGATTCTAATTAGCCTAAGTCTTTGCTTAAAATCTATATTATTAATAGTTTCAGAAAATATGAGACGGTTTCTTTATACGATTTTTATAGTTCTTTTTTTGAGTGTAATTTTTATTCAGTTTGGAGCAAGTCAGTTTTTGGGTTTCATTTATTTTTTAACTTCATATATCGTTATTTATAGAAAATACTTTCGTCAAGCATAATAGAAAAAGCCCCCAATTCTCTCGAAAAGGGGGCTTTTGGGTATATTATACTTAAAAGAAATTATTTTACTTCTTCAAAGTTTACATCGGTTACACCTTCGTCAGCAGTAGCAGTGCTGCCACCTGCTTGTTGGCCACCGTCAGCACCAGGAGTTGCACCAGCAGCATACATTTCTTGCGAAGCAGCTTGCCATGCCGCATTGATTTTCTCCATTGCAGTGTCAATTGCAGCTAAATCTTTTGTGCCGTGAGCAGCTCTCAATTCAGCTAATGCACCTTCGATGGCAGATTTATTACCTTCAGAAAGTTTATCACCATATTCTTTCAACTGTTTTTCAGTTTGGAAAATCATGGTATCAGCCGCATTTACTTTCTCTACTTTTTCTCTTTCAGCTTTGTCGGCTTCTTCGTTAGCTTTAGCTTCATCACGCATTTTTTGGATTTCCGCGTCTGATAAACCTGAAGATGCTTCAATTCTGATTTTTTGTTCTTTACCAGTTCCTTTGTCTTTAGCCGTAACGTTCAAGATACCATTGGCATCTACATCAAACATTACTTCTACTTGTGGAACACCACGTGGGGCTGGTGGAATACCATCTAAGTGGAAACGTCCGAGCGTACGGTTTTGAGTAGCCATTGGGCGTTCACCTTGCAAGATGTGTAATTCAACCGACGGTTGGTTATCTGCCGCTGTCGAGAATACCTCAGTCTTTTTAGTTGGGATTGTTGTATTCGACTCAATCATTTTTGTGAATACTCCACCCAAAGTTTCGATACCCAACGATAACGGAATAACGTCAAGTAATAAAATGTCTTTTACTTCACCTGTCAAAACTCCACCTTGAACAGCCGCACCGATAGCAACAGCTTCGTCAGGGTTTACATTTTTAGATGGTTTTTTGCCAAAGAATTTCTCAACTTCTTCTTGAACTTTCGGGATACGAGTCGAACCACCAACTAAGATAACTTCATCAATATCACTGATTTTCAAACCTGCATTTTGCATGGCACGCTTGCAAGGCTCCATTGCACGTTGAATCAAATTATCAGCTAATTGCTCGAATTTCGCTCTCGACAAGTTTCTTACCAAGTGTTTCGGAATTCCGTTTACTGGGAAGATATAAGGCAAGTTGATTTCAGTTTGTGCCGAACTCGAAAGCTCAATTTTAGCTCTTTCAGCTGCTTCTTTCAAGCGTTGTAGGGCCATTGCATCTTGACGGAGGTCAATACCTTCATCTTTCTTGAATTCTTCTGCCAACCATTCGATAATCACTTGGTCGAAGTCGTCACCACCGAGGTGTGTATCACCATCAGTTGATTTTACTTCAAATACACCATCACCTAATTCAAGAATCGAAACGTCGAAGGTACCACCACCCAAGTCGAATACTGCAACTGTAATGTCTTTTCCTTGTTTATCAAGGCCATAAGCCAAAGCAGCAGCCGTTGGTTCGTTGATGATACGTTTTACGTCTAAACCAGCGATTGTACCCGCCTCTTTAGTAGCTTGACGCTCAGCATCGTTGAAGTATGCAGGTACTGTAATAACCGCTTCGGTGATAGTAGTGCCAAGATAATCTTCGGCAGTTTGCTTCATTTTTTGAAGAATTGATGCCGAAATCTCTTGTGGAGTATATAATCTATCGCCAATGCGTACACGTGGAGTGTTGTTTGCTCCTTGCTCTACATCATAAGCGACTGTTTTCAATTCACTTCCAACTTCTGTATAACGTTTACCCATGAAACGCTTGATAGAAGAAATAGTATTTTTAGGGTTAGTGATAGCTTGACGTTTGGCAGGTGCTCCAATTTTCTTTTCTCCATTCTCTAAAAATGCTACAATCGAAGGAGTAGTACGAGCACCTTCGCTGTTTGCAATAACAACTGGCTCGTTTCCTTCCATCACAGCAACGCACGAGTTTGTTGTTCCTAAGTCAATTCCAATAATTTTTCCCATGTTTTTTGTGTCAGTATTTTTAATCAATTTGTTTTGATTTATATCTCATCAATTGAAATGCCAAGCATAAATTTGGCAGAAAATACTGACAGATTGTCAGAATACTACTGAGTTTTAGAAACAGGAGAACTAATTTTTGTCTCGATTTTTGGTATGACCTCAAAAGTGTCAGACGGTCTTAGAATTACAGACTGAGTATTGGGGCAGCCAGCTATTTTTGCATTGAAAACCGTGCCAGATGAAGTACTAAAGCCAGGTAAGAGTGTAACCGATTTGGCCGCATTATAATCTACTTTAGCACTCAAGGAAATGCTGTTTGCTGCATTGATTGTTTGCGATGCATTAAATGTAAGCAAAGTTGATGCTCCGCTCAGGTCGTCTCTATTTTTCAATAAAGTGTAATTGGGCTTGCAGTCAGGGATAACTTTTACGGTATCTCTGGTAGCAGCACTTGTACAGTTGCCTATTTTGCAAGTAACACTATAAATTGTTGTATCTGTTGGGCTGACGGTAATAGAGCTGCTTGTTGCTCCATTTGACCATGTGACTGTTCCACCAAAACACCCAAAGGCAGTTAAGGTGCTTGACTGACCTTTGTTAATTATTTTATTAGGGTTAGAAATAGTCGTATTTTGTAATGTAACAACCTCTAACAAATTACTCTGATTTGATTCGTTACCTGAGTAGTCCACAGCTTTGACTATAAAAGTATAATAGTTGAGTTGATTTAGCCCCGTTACTCGGTAGGTAGTTATTGGTGCCTCAACCGTAGCAATCAAACTTCCATCTCGATAAATATTGTATTTTTCAACCTCCATATTATCAGTTGAGGCATTCCAATTAAGTGTCACGCAGTTCTGAGATAGTAAACTTTCGCTGAGTGCAGTGGGAGCAGAGGGGGCTTGTGTATCAACACAATGAAGTCGGGCACTCGCCCAGTTGGCATGATCGGCAAAGTTATTATCGCCTGCATCATCTACTTCGAGCCTTAGTTCATTGACCCCCGCAACATTGATATTGATTTTTACTACTGCACTATTCCTATCAAGAACTGCACTTGTATAGGCCAAGGTATTGTCTTTATAAACTTTAAAAATTACGGTTGTTCCGACATTCGAGGTTGCCACTTCATCATCAATCCCCAACAATGCAATAAAGCGTCCAAAATTGTTATTTAACTTATAGCTGATGGTTGAGTTTGCATGTACGCCCAAGCCCTTGCTATAGGCAACACCTCTGATTCTAAGTGTTGTACCATCACCGGCTCCGTTTTCTCCATTACTTTTATCCAATTCAATAGGTCCCCATCCATTGGATGAACTGCAAAATTGGGTGTCAGAAAGAAAAGTAACTCCGGTGCAGCTTGTTAGCCCAACACAACTACATTGTGATGCCACATTTTGTACAGTAATAGGTTGAGTAAAGGTAATATTGCCTTGATTATCAGTAAGATAACAACGATATGTGCCTGAATTTCGATCTATGACTTGTGAAGTTGACTCTGTGGCATCTTCATAATCTTCATTTCCGGTATCAACACGAACCCATTTGTATGAACTATAGCCGGCAGGTGCAGTAAGTCGGATCTCATTTACCGATTGGCAGCCAACTGTTACTTGCGGGAATGCCTTCGGGGTTATCGGTGTAGCATCATTGAAAAAATCAATACTTAGAGCTGCGTTCCAGCGATTGGCTAATTCAATGAGTCCAGGGCCAAAGAAATGTACTTCATCACTGCGGTTAGAACCCAAGATATCATCCGTTGATGGACCAGGGTATATTTTATTACTACTATTTATAAGCGAATTTTGTGCGTTTATGATACTACTATTGCTGTTTCCGGCCCCACCATTGGCGTTTTTATCAAATACCGACACTCTTGAAATTACCCAAGGCACATTACCTATTTCATTTCTACTTTTGTTGATTATATTACTCACATTCGAAACGTAATTACTTTCGGTGATCTGGGCATAATTGTCAGTTTCTCCTTGGTGCCACAACACAGCTCTTACACCAAAGACAGAGGCGTAATAGTTTAATACACGTTCAAAACCAGCATATGGAACACCGGAAGTATTACAGTATGCTTGTTGATTAAAATGGCTATAAGTGGTAAGTCCATCAGAACTTTCTTTCCAATTTAATGAGGAAGAAGCAACCGCTGCAGCATTAAAAAACACCACAGGAACACCAAGTTTTGCAACTAAATTATCTCCAAGTTTACCGTAACACCAGGGGTTAAATCCAGTTTTTGAAACGTAACTTCTACTACTCCCATCGCTAAAGATTTGACTAAATGTTGGATAATTAGGTACTTTTTTATCGCATTGATTTATATTATTATCATACCAACTTAATTGATTATGACTTAAAACCCGTTCGTCGCTGGCCCCAACTTCAGCTTGATTTCCTTCGAGTCCTTGAGCATTTGATTGCCCAGCAATCAGAAATACTTCTCCCACACCAACTCGATTGAGTGTGGTACTTCCCACTATGTTTCCATTCAATTTTCCGCGTATTTCTAGTGTGTACCATCCTCCTGGCACATTCGACACACTTCCGCTAAAAATTCCTCCATTAATATTTGTGGTGAAGGTTGTCCAGTCAATTATAACTTGACTGTTTAGAGCATTTATAAATCGGGCCTCAACAGAATTAATGCTTGTAGAGTAATTTCCTGCGATATTTATGGTTGCATTATTAGTAGCACTTCTTTGAAAAACAGCCTTCTCCATTGGGAATGTAATACTAATTTGACCAGTGGAGTAAAATGATATCAATGCAAAGAGTGTAATGAGTGGATTGTTGAATTTCATTTGTGATGACTTTTATATAAATTAATCAAATGCAATTCAAAATTAATAAAAAAAACACAGCCAGTTATTTATGTCTGAATCATTATTTATTTAATGGTCAGATATAAATAACAAACTGTGTTTTGACTATATATATGAGATTTTATTTGCCTCCAAAAAGACCACCAAGTAGGCTACCTAATCCACCGCCTCCTTGTTGCTTGTTTCCGCCCATAGCACTTCCGGCAATGTTCATTAAATCATTCATATCAAGTTTGCCATCCGCCAATGCACCTGCACCTTGGCTTAGTAAACTTCCGAAATCAATTCCATTAGTTTTACCGCCAGTGAGTGTTCCCATTAGGCCACCCATATCGATAGAGCTATCATTTGGGTCATTTGTTTTATTGATGAGGCCACCAAGAACCGAGGGCAACATGCTACCTACTACACCAGCTGCTGCCGAATTAGATAAGCCAAATTTACCCATAAGGTTGCTAATGACACTTTGAGCAATACTTCCAACAATTGGATTCGACATTAAATTTCCGCCATTTCCAGCACCTCCTCCAAGAAGCCCAATTAAGCTACCAAGTCCACCTTGTGAATTTGCTTGGTTTGAAAGACCTCCTAAAAGACCTTGCATTACTTCGCTCATAACACCTTCATTGTGTTCGTTTGGTACTTCTGGATTTTGAACGACAGCACCTTGTCCAGCTTGTTGAATAAGACCTTGCAATACTTCTAACATTTGTTTTAAGATTTAATGGTTGTTAATTGGCACAATATTACTATTTTACTTACATTTAATTCCAAATATATTGAAATTATTTTCGGATATTTGACACAAAAACCATTGAAAGGTAACAAAAAAGTTAAAAGAAATTATTATAACCTATCTAAAGTGAGCGAAATCATTCAAACTGCCGAAAAATCATTTGTGGAAACACTGACCGAGAGTGTCAATGGTCTGTTTTATCCGAGTGAATCTGACGAGAAAATCAAAGTAATTGACTGGCAAGCTGACAACCCAGCTCCGTTTGATACAATTCTATTTAGAAAATATATCGGAGTTACACCCTCAGTAAGGGTAGAGTCGGTACAATGGGAAAAGTTCTTCGAAGCGGTTATTTTAGAAAAAGAATGGTGGACTGAATTTGAGAAAGAACGTGCCGCAAAATTCTTGGAAGTAAAAGATTTAATAACTGCCAATTTGATTAATATTGAATACTTAAGAGCAGGAAACAGGGTAGAGTTTGAAGCCTATCTGATAGGACAAGATAAAGAAGGTAAATGGAAGGGTCTGAAAACTTTGATTATTGAAACTTAGTAGATAGTCCACAGTCTGTGGTCAATAGAAAATAAAAAGGCATCAAAATTGCGAAATTCGCTCTCTTGACGCCTTTTTATTTGTATCTATCGACTACAGACTATTGTCCATCGACTACAATTATTTTACTTTTTCCACAACAGCTTTGAAAGCTTCTGGGTGGTTCATTGCTAAGTCAGCTAATACTTTTCTGTTAAGTTCGATGCCTGCCTTTGTGAGTTTATCGATCAAAACAGAGTATGACATTCCTAATGGACGCACACCAGCGTTGATACGAACAATCCACAAACGACGATAACTTCTTTTCTTTTGTTTACG
>NZ_JBMLRC010000417.1:3127-11867 GCF_049241225.1 Emticicia sp. | reverse complement strand
GCTGCACCAACCAACGAATTAAGCGAAACCAATAACATCTGACGCATACGATTTTTGTATTGAAAGATAGTGAAAATCGCTAATCCTGCCGAAAGAACAGCTAAAACTGCTAAATAATATACAGGCGTATTTTTTACGATTGAGCCAGCTTTTACATAAGAAAGCGTGTAAGCACTCAATGAGATTGATTCTGTACCTACGGTTTTGTGCCAAATTTGCGGCGTTCCGAGAAAGAAAACCATACAAACAGCAACGAGTAATAATAATAATGATTGCGGACGTTGTAACATCTTGATAAATAATTTATTATTTGAAAATATTCTGCAAAAATACTAATTCTATCACTCAGTTCCACTGTGGTTCTCATTCATTTATTCAAAATTATTAATGAGTAAGTATTTTTATTATGACTTCGTGTTGCGGAAATTCCTGTAAAAGTGTTTGTCGGTCGGGCATTTCAAAATCGGCAAAATCAAAGCCTGGGGCAACCGTGCAGCCAACCAAAGAGTACGAGTTTTCAACGGCTGGTTTACTACCAAACCAAACGCCCGCTGGCACAACCGCCTGAAAAACTTCACCTTTTTCGGGGTTATTTCCAAGTTTTATGATTTGCATATTCCCCTCATTATCAATATAATAGACATTCAGAGCATCGCCTGCGTAGAAATGCCACATTTCGTCAGATTGAATGCGGTGAAATGCCGAAAAATGATGACTTTCCAACAAAAAATAAATACCAGTGCTGAAATTTCTATCACCCGAAAATCGTTTAGGAAGAGAGTTTTTGTCAATCAGTTCGGTCGAACGATAAGTTTCGGCAAAAAATCCACCTTCGGGATGGCTTTGCATTTTTAATTTTTCGACCCAATATTTGGCAGGAAACATAGAAAAAGCAGGAATTAAGGAATGAATGTTTTATTTTTGAGCAAAATTAGTGAAATAAGGACACTGAGTTTCACAGAGTTTCCCACAAAGTTACACAAAGAAAACACTCTTTTTACTCTGTAAAAACTTTGTGTGACTCTGTGTCCGTACAATTGTTTGAAAAATTAAAAAATTAATGAAAAATAAACTTGTCGTAGCTCTGCTGATTATTGGCGGAATCGTTTTACTAAATATTGCCGCTTCTTTTGTTTTCTTTCGCCTCGACCTTACCGAAGAAAAGCGATATTCGTTGTCGGATGCCACTCAAAGTTTGCTCGAAAACCTTTCTGCCGAAGATTCGACCGATGTTTTCGTGAAAGTTTATTTAGATGGCGAAGAGCTTCCCGGTGGTTTCGAACGCTTAAAACGTGCCGTTACCGAAACTCTCGAAGAATTTAAGGTTTACGGTGGCACCAATATCAACTATAAGTTCATCAACCCAAATGCCGAAACTGATACAAAAAAACGTGAGGAGTTTTATGTAGAATTGGCAAAAAAAGGCATGAATCCGACACGAGTGGTTGACACTAAAAATGGTCGTCAGGTCGAAAATATCATTTTTCCTTACGCACTCGTAAGTGCGGGCGGGCGTGAAGTACCTGTTTTGTTACTCAAAGGTACACAAGGCAAAACTGCCGAAGAAAAACTCAACCAATCGAACGAAAATGTGGAGTATGAGCTGGCTACGGCGATACGTAAACTTACCTTGAAAGAACGCAAGAAAATTGGTTTATTGGCAGAGTTTACTAAACTAAAACCGCTTAATTTTTCAGACTTAATTGCCTCATTACAAGAGCGTTATGATTTGTTTATTATTGATGCGAAAAGTTCACCGACATTCCAGGGGCTCGATGCTTTGATTTTGCCGAAACCCGATTTCCCGGTTGATGATAGTACTAAATATAAAATCGACCAGTTTGTGATGAATGGTGGGCGTGCTTTATTTTTTGTTGATGGCTTGAAAGTCGATTCGGTGGGGCTGGAAGGTAATTTCGCTCAGCCTTTAGAACTCAATCTGACCGATTTATTTTTTAAATATGGCATCAGAATCAACTCAAACATCATCAAAGATGGAGCAAGCTGTGCCGTAATTCCGTTGGTGGTGGGCGATTTGGGCGATAAACCAAATATTCAACCCGTTCCTTACCGATATTTTCCATTGATTAATAATTTCGGTAAAAGCCTCATTACCAATAACTTGGACTTGATTTATGGCCGATACGTAGCTTCGATAGATACCGTGCGGGCCGATGGCGTAAACAAAATTCCGCTTTTAATGACCACACCTTACACAAAAACGCTGAATGCTCCTGCTTTTGTGACTTTCAACGATGCTCGTACCGATACCGAGCAGGCTGAATATCAAGGCGGTGTAAAAACGATTGCCTACTTATTGGAAGGAAGATTTCAGTCGCTATATAAAAATCGTTTACTACCAAACGACCCAAAATTTGCCGATTTCAAGGCTGAAAGTCAGCCAACAAAAATTATTGTATGCTCGGATGGCGATTTAATTGTGAACGAAGTAAGTCAGAAAACAGGCAATCCTTTGCCATTGGGCTACGACAAAGCGACCCAACACACATTTGGCAATAAAGACTTTGTGATGAACGCCATTGATTATCTGATTGACGAAGATGGCGTGATTCAGGCCAAAGGAAAAGAAGTAAAACTCCGTCCGCTCGACAAACTTCGTACCCGTGATGAGCGAACTTTCTGGCAAGTTTTGAATATTGGCCTACCAGTTGGTTTGGTATTATTGTTCGGATTTATCTTGCAGTGGGTAAGACGCCGCAATTATGGTACCGCTTAATTATTATCTAATCAATTGATTATGAGATAGTAACAAAACCGTATAATAAAATTTTTTCTGAGCAAAAATACTTATTCATTTTCTTGGAAACGTACAAATTAAAAAAATAAAATTTGAACAAAACACATAAAACGTTGTACAAAAAAAGGCTCTTTTTGAGCCTTTTTTTATGCAAAATAGCGGAATTTTACCAGTTTAAACAATAAATGTGGCATTAAATAAGTTTATATAAAATTAGATTTTTTTTAGAAAAAAGGTCTTATATTTGCAAAAGTGTATGACGAAATGAACATTTTATTTTATTTTTGTGTTGAAAAAAAATATTAGAATTATTAGATTTGTCCAAATTTGTTAATACATTGCACTTAATATTCTAAGCAAAACTGAAAAACATTCTTTCACGATGGAAGACTACAATAAAATAATCGAATCTCTTGGCGTAAAATTCGCTAAGGCACGCCATATAAGAATCTTACAAACAATTAAGATTAAAAACGTATATGACGTAGAAAACACCATTCTTGTATTATATAATGGTGAAGTGAAACTTGCTGGTAACGAAGAAAAAGTAGAGCCAGGCGATTTGCTTTTTATTCCGGGTGGAAAAGCCGCAACGCTTACCTACGGAACGGGCGAACCGAAAAATATCTCTTATGAAGAGTTTATGACTCGTCGTGAAAGCTATTGGGAAACTTTAACCGACCCTTCAACAATCGGGCAAGTACCAAATTCATTTGGTTTGATTGCCTTTGAAGCAAAAGTTTTCGACTCAGTAAACTTCTTTACTTCGTTGGATATTCCTCCGTTTTTTATCAAGGCTCACAGCAAACTTGGCTCGTTGATTCATGATATTTTGAAAGAAGATTGCTCGGACGAAGCAGGTCGTGGCCGCGTGATTAGAAACAAAACCGAAGAAATTGTTATCGAAATTGTGCGTCATATCTTGAAAAACAGAATGTTTGTGGAGCAATTGGCCACCAACAGTACGTATTTCAAAGACCCACGTTTGATTGATATTTTCACATACATCAAAAATAGTCTTCCAGGCGATTTATCGAACAAACAGCTGGCAAATGTTGCCAATGTTTCGGAAGATTACGTTGGACAATACTTCAAGATGCTAACGGGTATCAACCCACAAGATTACATCGAATACCAACGCATGGAAGCAGCCGTAACGCTCTTGCGTACGTCGAAGAAAAGTATTCGTGCCATTGGGCATGAAGTTGGGTATAAAGATACCGCATATTTCTGCCGTCGTTTCAAGATGATGTTCGGAATTCCAGCGGGAAAAATGCGTAGAAGAGAATCTCTAATGATTGGTTAATATTTTACCAGCCTGTCGCAATTAATACTTCATAAATCAAAGCCGCTCGTGTACAATGAGCGGCTTTTTTGTTGAAAATAATGGCCAAATACAATTAAATAGTCCATTTTTTTGATATTTTTGAAAAAACTCTCGTAAATTCGTTTTCATGATTTTACCGAAATAACTCAGTCGATGTCCTCTAAGAAAACATTAGAAAATTCTCGTAGAAACTTTTTAGGTGCTTCATTATTAGCTACTTTTGGTCTGACAAACCTTAACTTTATCGCTAAAAATGATAACCTAAAAACTATCAAACCTGCTGCTCTCAAAAGAGGTGATACCATCGGTCTGGTTTGTCCTGCTTATTCGGCATTTATCAAAGAAGAGGTAACGATTGCCGTAGAAGGTTTACAAACCATGGGCTTTAAGGTAGTCTTAGGAAAACATGTTTTCGACCGATACGGAAATCTCGCAGGAAAAGACGAAGACCGTGCCGCCGACATCAACGAAATGTTTGCCAATAAAAGTATCAACGCCATCATGGCTATGCACGGAGGCTGGGGAAGTGCCAGAATATTATCGTTGCTCAATTACGATACCATCAAGAATAATCCTAAGGTTTTTATTGGCTACAGCGATATAACCTCCCTATTATTAGGTATTTACAGCCAAACGGGCCTCGTAACATTTCATGGCCCAGTTGGCTCTTCTACTTGGAATGCTTTCACGATCGACTATTTTAAAAACATTTTGATTGATGGCAACGCAACTCGCATGAGTAATCCTGTGCGAAAAGGCGAAGCTTTGGTGCAAATGGAAGACCGCATTTATACGATTCATGGCGGAAAAGCGAGTGGAAAGCTCATTGGTGGAAATCTGACGGTACTTTCGCATATTCTTGGCTCAATGTACGTTCCTGATTTCAAAGGAGCAATTTTGTTTCTTGAAGATGTTCAAGAAGACACCTATCGCATCGACCGCATGATAACTCAACTCAAAATCACAGGAATTTTGAATCAACTGGCAGGTGTTGTGTTTGGGAAGTGTACTGATTGTCCACCTTCAAAAAACTACGGCTCACTAACGCTCGAAGATATTTTTGAAGACCACATAAAACCACTCAAAATTCCTGCATTTTCGGGTGCTATGATTGGGCATATTAAAGATAAATTTACCGTTCCGATTGGCATTGAAGCCACCATAGATGCCGACGAAGGAACAATCAAACTCAAAGAACCAGCGGTTATCTAATGTGGTGCGAATTTGTAGTTCGCTGTAATAAACCTTTATTTTTAAACCTTACAACAACAGACGAAGTATAAGCAAACGTTGCCGCTTCGTCCCACAATAAATATGAAAACTAAACTCATTCCACTCTTTATTTTATTTGGATCTTTTACAACAAAAGCCCAAAAATGGGTGCAAACATCAAGCGAAGATGGTGCTATTCCGCTCTCTTGGAAAACTACTCAGCAAACAGCCTCACTTTCGGTCGATATTGACAAAGATGGCATCGAAGAATTTGTAATGGCTGGCCGTGGCCAAACCACTTCGATTATCTACCTAAAGTTCGACCGAGCAATTGGATGGCGAGAATTTGCCGTTGAAAAAGAAGCCCTTCCACTTGAAACTGGTGGTACATTTTATGACATCGACAGCGATGGTGATAATGATTTGGTTTTCGGTAGCGATGCCCAAAGTAATAAAATTTGGTGGTGGGAAAACCCCGCTCCGTTTTTCAATCCGAATGTGCCGTGGCATCGTTATGAAATCAAAACCGATGGCGAAAATCAACACCACGATATGGGTTTTGGCGATTTTAAGCAAACTGGTAGAGCTCAACTGGCATTTTGGAATCAAGGTGCAAAAACATTGTTTGTAGCAAATATCCCGAGGGAAGTGCGTCGAGAAAAATGGATTTTTGAACCAGTTTTTGTGGCAGAAAGCAATGTCAAAAACACAAAGGGCTGCGTAGCTGCCGATGTTGATGGCGATGGAAATAAAGATTTAGTAGCGGGAAATTACTGGTTTAAATACGTTGATGGAAAGTTTAAGGCTACAAAAGTTGGTGAAGAAGGTGGAAGAGTAATTGCTGCTAAATTTAGAGCGGGAAAAAAAGTACAGTTGGTGTTTGCTCCAAGCGATAGTAAAGGGCGTTTAATGCTCTATGAATGCACAGGAAGTGCCGAAGTATCGGCCAACTGGAAAGGCCGTGATTTGATTGGCCGAGAACTCTTGCACGCCCACACACTCGAAGCTGCCGACATCAACGATGATGGCAATTTGGATATACTTTGTGCAGAAATGGTCAAGTGGGACGAGAAATCGACCACTGATAATAATCCAAATGCCGAAGCTTTCATTCTTTACGGTGACGGTAAAGGTGGTTTTACGAAAACAGTTTTTCAGACAGGCATAGATTTTCATGAAGGAAAAGCTGCCGATATTGATGGCGATGGGGATTTGGATATTATCTCAAAATCATACATTTGGAAGGCCCCAAGAGTAGAAATGTGGCTACAAAACGGTACTGGCGAACGCCAACCAAATATCAGCAAAGTTTTAAGCGACCGTATCGGACTGGAATTGTATAGCCTGAGAGATTATTTTAAAACCGATGTTAAAGGTACGCTTGCTTATGTAAAAAGTCTCGGTATTACCGAAGTCGAAGTAGCAGGAACGTATGGCATGAAAACCGAAGATTTCAAGGCCGAACTCGACAAAGCAGGGCTAAAACCATATAGTACATTGCTTGATTACAATCTTTTCAAAGATAGCATCAGCAAAGTTGTGGCGACTTGCAAGGCTCTGGGTATCAAATATGCCGGTTGTGCTTGGATTCCGCACGTGAGCAATAAATTTGGTAAGGAAGATGCAGAAAAAGCGATTAAAGTTTTCAATAAAGCTGGCGAAGCGTTGGCAAAAGAAGGTATTAAATTCTTTTACCATTGTCACGGTTATGAATTCAAACCAACCGAAGACGGCACACTTTTCGATTATATTGTGAAACAAACTAACCCCGAAAATGTAAGTTTTGAGTGCGATGTATATTGGGCTTTCCACGGTGGACAAGACCCTGCTCTTTTGCTTAAAAAACACAAAGGTCGTTTTGTGGCTTTGCACATAAAAGACATGAAAAACGGCCAAGAAACTGGCGAATTATCGGGCGGAACGCCATTGACTTCAGATGTAGCAGTCGGCACAGGTCAACTAGATTTTAGAAAAATTCTACGAGCAGCTATTCAGACTGGGGTAAAATTCTATTACATCGAAGATGAAAATGCCGAAGTAAAAGAGCATTTGCCTGTTTCGTTGCGTTATTTGAGAAATCTGAAATAATTAAAGAAACTTTATTTTTGGTCGTTGAGCGTAGCCGAAACGCCCAAAAATGGGAGCTTCGACTACGCTCAGCTACCCATTTTTTAAGTTTTGGGTAATTCTTAGTAATTACTGCCATTTCACGGCCTTAAATACAATTTGAACGTAATTATTCTTTTCGTATAAAATCCCGATGTGGCTTTTATTCATTTCCACGATGTCAGAGTAAGCAGCAAAATCGCTTACTTTGGCATCGTTACTTTTTTCAATGACTTGTGTCCATGCCCAAGTTTTCCCTTCATCAAAACTAATTCTTAGGGTCAGGTTATCTCGATTTTGGGTGTCGGCAGCATTGCAGAAAGCTAAAATGTGTTTACTATTTTTTATTCCCAAAGATAAAATACTTCCTTCGCAAACCGGGTCAGGTAGATTTGGGTCGAAATAGGTTTTATCCCAAGTTTCACCACCATTTCTACTAATCGCAACTATTCGCTGACGAATATCTCCTTTCTGATTTCTCATATTCATCATCAAACTATTCTCCGAAATTTCGGTTGCAGTGGCTTCATTGCTTCCTACAAGGTCAATTTTTTGACTCAAACGAAATGTCTTGCCGTGGTCGTCCGTAAAAAATCCGTGAGCGGCATAATCAGTAAATTGATTTTGTGGCTCACCCGCCGAGTGGTTGGCCGCAACGAATATTCTACCCTTATATTTGCCATACTGAAACTGCATAGCGTGGCCCGGTGTATTGGCATACGACCGCCAATCTTCTTTGAAATGATAGGCAGTATTTGCTTGATTCGGTCGGTGAACTTGGCTTGTAATGTTCACACCCTCGCTCCAAGTTTTGCCCCCATCAGTCGAGGTTTTATACCACACTTCCCGCAAGCCTTTGCCTTTTCTCACTTCATTTTCGTGGTTATTTCCTGTATTATAAAACAAAAACAAACGCCCTTCCGGAAAATTAGGGTCGGTAGTATCAAAAACAGGAGCAGGATTGCCTGCTTGTAACGAATCATAATTGACAACGGTTATTAGTTCGCCCCAAGTTTTGCCGTCGTCGGAGCTTCGTTTCAGCACTATATTGATATCACCAAAATCGCCACTTCCTTTTACCCGGCCTTCGGCAAAAGCCAATAATTCACCTTTTGAAGTCCTGACAATGGCAGGAATTCTATAAGATTTATGTCCCTCAGTTCCTGATACAAAAACGGGCGTTTGTGCGAATAATTGGCAGGAAGTAAGTAAAAAAACGAAAAATGATTTATACATAACAGGAAGGTTTGTTGAGGTTGAAAGAGTTTTCAAAATAACAGATTATTCAGCGAAAATCTTAATTAAACGCAATAATATCATCCCTTCGGGATTTGGTT
>NZ_JBMLRC010000417.1:0-3027 GCF_049241225.1 Emticicia sp. | reverse complement strand
AACGATTTCAAAAAGATGATTGGAGAAAATCGAATCATATCACCCTTTCAGGATTTCATTAATTTGTCACCTTCTTTTCTATAATCATATCATGCTTTCAGCATCTGTCATAAAATAAACCTCGAAGAGGTGAAATGATTATAAAAAACACATAAATACAGATATTAAACCCCGAAGGAGTGATATTTTCCTATGTACATTTTAGTCAGTTGATTGATTAAATAATTACCTTTGATTTCACTTTAAATTTAGTCTTACCGAATGCCCCACGTCTTTTATTTGCCAATTACGGTTGCTCCCGAAGATATTGATGAACTTAATCATGTAAATAATATTGTCTATCTGCGTTATGTACAAGATGCCGCTATTGGGCACTGGAAAACTGTTCCGCAGGAAATTGCATCTCAGATTATCTGGATGGCTCGCCGACACGAGATTGATTACCTCAAACAAGCGTTTCTGGGCGATGAATTGGTTGCCAAAACTTGGGTTGATGATTTTGTGGGAGTAAAGAGTATTCGTCATTGCGAAATCATGCGGGGAGAGGAAGTTTTGGCTCGCTCAGTTACGCACTGGATTTCGCTCGATGCCCAAACTTTACGCCCGAAACGCATCACCGAAGAGATTGTAAAGCAGTTTTTCCCCGAATCAGAAGAAAGATAATTCAAAAAACACCCATTTTTCTAATAAAAAACGCTACTTTTGCCCAAGAAAATGACGTAAGCTTTCTTACTCATTCGCTCATTCAATCATTCACAATTAAAGAAGATGGGACTTTTTGACTTTTTTAGCAAGGAAAAAAAAGAAACGCTTGACAAAGGCTTAGAAAAAACAAAAACCAGTATTTTTGATAAAATCTCACGGGTAATTGTTGGAAAATCGAAGGTTGATGAAGAGGTTTTAGACGAATTAGAAGAGATTCTGATTAGTTCGGATGTGGGTGTCGAAACAACCGTAAAAATCATTCGCCGAATTGAGGCCCGTGTAGAGCGAGATAAATATACAAGTGTTGAAGAGTTAGACCGTATTTTGCGTGAAGAAGTTGCTGCCCTTTTGGCCGAAAACAATTCACAAGATGTAAAAGATAGCTACGAAACCGAGCATCTACCAAAACCTTACGTTTTGATGGTTGTGGGCGTGAATGGTGTAGGAAAAACAACTACTATCGGGAAATTAGCTCATCAGTTTCATAAAAGAGGTAAAAAAGTGGTTTTGGGAGCGGCCGATACTTTCAGAGCAGCAGCCGTTGACCAACTCAAACTTTGGGGCGAGCGTGTGGGCGTAACGGTTGTTGACCACGGCATGAACACCGACCCATCGTCAGTAGCATTTGATGCCGTGAAAAAAGGCATGGAATTGGGTGCCGATATTATCATTATTGACACAGCTGGCCGTTTGCACACCAAAGTAAACTTGATGAACGAATTGGGCAAAATCAAGCGTGTGGTGCAAAAGTTTTTACCAGAAGCCCCTCACGAAGTGATGTTAGTTTTAGATGGAAGCACTGGTCAAAATGCAGTAATTCAGGCAAGAGAATTTACGAAAGTGACCGAAATCAGTTCATTGGCCATTACAAAACTCGATGGCACAGCGAAAGGTGGTGTGGTTATCGGTATCTCAGATGAATTTAAGATTCCAGTAAAATATATTGGTGTTGGCGAAAAAATGGACGATTTGCAGGTTTTCAATAAAATGGAATTTGTTGATTCGTTGTTTAAGAAATAATATTGTGGAGTGAATCGGGCAACGGCGACCGACGCTCGGTTGTCTCCAGATTCGTTTTAAAATTAGCGAATCTCCAGATTCGCTCCACAAACATTTTTTACACCGTATCCAACAAAATCCTGAAGGTAGTTCCCTTATCTACTTGCGTATCTTTCACAAAAAGTTTGCCTTCGTGATAATTTTCAATAATACGTTTCGCTAGCGTGAGTCCTAAGCCCCAACCACGTTTTTTTGTACTAAATCCTGGCCTGAAAACCTTCCGCAAGTTCATTTTCGAGATTCCTTTTCCTGTGTCTCTGATATCAATCGCAATAGTTTTCTTTGCCGTTGGCGTAATCGTTACAAACAACTCCCCTCTTCCTTCCATCGCATCAACGGCATTTTTACACAAGTTTTCCACCACCCATTCAAGCAAGTGTTTATTTAAACTAACCTTCACATTATCAGATACTTTACTATCGAAATGTACTTTTACTTTTGTCGAAATTCTTCTTTCCAAATAACCCAATGTTTGTTGTATCAAAGGTGCAATCTGCTCTTCGCTCATCTGCGGAACCGAACCAATATTCGAGAAGCGAGTCGTGATGGTTTCCAGACGTTTTACATCTTTTTCCATTTCATCGCCAATACTCGCATCAAAACTTGGGTCAGAACGAAGAACCTCAACCCAAGCCATCAGAGCCGAAATCGGTGTGCCGAGCTGATGGGCTGTTTCTTTGGCTAAACCTACCCAAACTCGGTTTTGCTCAGCCTTACGAGAAGAACTATAAGCGATAAACGCCAACGAGCCGAAAATCAGGAATGTACCTAATAAAATGTAAGGGAAATAATGAAGCTGTTTAGCCAAGATAGAATTACTGTAATAGAGTGACACCTTAGAATTGCCAATTTTATCCTCAATTGGCGGATGCTCCTCTCGCATTTCGGCAATTTTACGATATAGCAACTCTTCCATTTCTTTAGGCTTCCATTTACGAGTAGAATCTTCAAATTCCTTTATATTTACATTGCTGATTGGCACTCCATTTTCTACCAAAATTGCGGGAACAGTCTCATTTGCTTCAAGAACTTCCTGCACAAAAGTATAGTCGCAATCAGTTTCTACACTTTTTTCTACAAAAAATTTGATACTGGCAGCATACAAAAGCACATATTTCTTTTCTCGCTCCTCCACTTGTTGAGCCAGTTGATTGAAATAATATAAAACCCCAGCACCAATTGCAAGCAAAACCGCAATCGCTACAAACCGCCAACCTGTTATTTGCTCATAAATATTTACAAAAACTTCTCTCTTTGCCATAA
>NZ_JBMLRC010000416.1:0-6454 GCF_049241225.1 Emticicia sp. | reverse complement strand
AAACCAGGTTTACACTTTGATGAATATTACCGCTACGCCGAACCAGCTTGGAACGAACGCCGCATCAATAATATCAATCAACATTTCGTAACGGCTTTTCTGGGAATACATTTGAAGAAAAAAGATTACGCTAAATACTTGGATGTAAATCAAAACTCTAATGATAAACCGTGGACAGGTTTCAAACCTCGTGCTTCGGTGGGTTTAGAAATGCTTCATGCTGAGGCTGGGAAGTAATGAAATATTTAGAGGTGATTTTAGTATATTCATAAGGTAGTTATTCATTGCCGTCTGTGCGACCCAGTCTGCTTTAGCTGACGGTACTTGAGGAACTCTAACAATCGGCTTTAGCCAAAACCCATTTTTGGCTAAAGCCGATTTGATTTTTACACTTTTATCCGTCAGCTAAAGCAGACGGCAATGAGAACAAAGAAAAACAGTTTTTCAATACCTCCAACTCGTCAAATCTACTCCTTTGGGTGCTGTTTTCTTCATATCTTCCACCCATTTTGGAATAAACATTCGGTGGTAGCGTAGGCGACTAATGTAATTTGGTTGCGTGTGGTCGCCGTTCCAACAATGTTCGGCACGGTCGCCGTAATCTACTTCACCTTCGTAGGCTGGACTATTCAAGTTTTTCAGTTCGGCTTCGGCCAAATATACCGCATTATTAAGATAAAAATTATCCATATCTCCGCAATAAATTCTGATTTTTCCACGCCATTTATCGCCATATTTTGGCCAGTCACGTTTCAAAATATAAGTTAAATCGTAGTTTTCTTTCCAATATTCGGCTACTTTTTTGTCAATTACGCCCGTTTTTTTGTCCCAAATAGATTGTGGGTAGCCATCTTTGCCAACTGGCGAAAACACAGCCTCCCAAATATCCCATTGTTGCCCACTTCTCGACTTCGTGCCGAGTGCCGCTTCTCGCATATTCATTTCTTTTACGGTAGCCGTTAGTTGTCCTAAATAATCTCGGTAGCCTGGGCGTTCGGTTTTCTTGAAATCACTTTCGTAGAAATACGCATTTTTATCTTTATAAATATCAACTGTTGTGAAAGCTCTAAAGTCAATCGGGTCTGGGCAAGCAGCGTAGCAACCGCCGTATTCGTTCGGATATTTTACTTGCACGGCCAAAGCCTCCCAACCGCCCGTTGAGCCACCGTAGGTAAATCTGGCCCAACCTTCGCCAATTCCTCTAAATTGTTTTTCGATGTACGGAATCAGTTCATATGTGATGGCATCGCCATACGGCCCAATGCTTTCGGAATTTACGGCATAAGAATCATCGTAGTAAGGACAAGCG
Source organism: Emticicia sp. (assembly GCF_049241225.1). Taxonomy (NCBI): domain Bacteria; kingdom Pseudomonadati; phylum Bacteroidota; class Cytophagia; order Cytophagales; family Leadbetterellaceae; genus Emticicia; species Emticicia sp. The sequence goes on along the minus strand of NZ_JBMLRC010000416.1, from coordinate 5,145 downwards.
TGTTGGATTTCGATAGCCAAAACTCTCGGAAAATTTGGGCCAGTCCACATTTTGTAAAAATCGTAGGCTTCTTGCTGAACAATTTTGTTATAGCCATAAATTTTGAATCGTGGGCTATAATCATCGGTTGGCATGCTGGCATCAGGTGGTGTTGTGCGGAAACCATCGAAATCGCTCGGAAAATGCCCATGATAAATCGCCAAAGGGTATTTCACATCTTTGTGTTCGTCAAAACCTTCGGGTAACAAAATATGAGCTCCCAAATACATTGGCCTGCCCCAAAATTCAGTTAGAAGTTTGCTCTGAATCTTGATATGCTTGATATATTTCGTGTCTTTTGGCTCTTCGATTGGAGGAATCGTTTGGTCGAGTTTGACTAAAATATTTTTTGCTGTTTTAGGATTTAGCGAAACTTTTATTGGTTTTGAATAAATATTTCCAGGAGCTAAATTCCATTGTTGTCCTTCACCTCTATCCATTGGAAGCTTGACAGTTTTACCATCTTTTCGATGAAAAGTTTCGTACTTATGGAGCAAAACTTGTACAAAATATTCGCCCGCCGGAATATCCTTTAGATTTTGAATCGGATAACCCGTTGTATTGCCCGAATTCATCATTTTAGGTTTGTTCGACTCCCAATTATCAAGGTCTAAGCCAAAAACCAACTGTGTATCATGGCCGTCGAGAATCTGAAATCGTGGTTCGGATTTATCATTTTTTGAAAGCATCAATATCAGTCGACCATCAAGCATACCTTGGCTCGGGAAGCTGACCGTAATATTGATTTGGGCGGTTACTGAATATGCAACCAGCATTAGAAAAACGAAGAAATTTCTTTTCATAGTTGATGAGCTGTTTTTACCAAAGATAAATTGTTTTTAGTAAAAAATAACTCTTTTTTTTCTATTTTCCCTCTGAAGACTTCATCAACAATATTGAAGCAATAAATATGTTATAAATCTTGCGTGCTATAGATTTCTATAGACATGAGTCATCCCAAATTTCAATGGGTTTTATGCTTATTTTACTTGCATTTTATTTTCTTTTCAAAATAATACCTTACTCGTAGACTTGTAGTCCAGTAAGAATCATTTTTGTCATTTCCTCGTTCTGGAAATGGATTAGGAAAACCAATAGTAGGTGGAAGATTCGGGCCAGTTCCGGAAGAAGAAGGAAAGCCCAATCGATTGCTTATTTCATTGAATGTTAGGGTTCTATCTTGGCCAGTCTGAGCGGCTACTCGTTCGGTACTTCTGTTTTCTAATGCAGTATTAGCGTTGCTGTATGGGCCTTTGATAATATCATCAAGGTTATCTATAAATGTTACTCGGTAGGAAATTTCTGCAACTAAATCGAGTTTTGAATTGAGTTTTCTTCTGAAACCTAAACCAATTGGAATACTGAAGTTTAATTTTGAATTGCTTGGTGAAATATTTATGTTAGTCCAATCTCCCTTGCTACTTGTTGAGACATTGTATTTTTCTCGAGCCATTGGCTGGTTAATGAAAAGATTGATTCCCGAAAACAAATAAGGTGTTTGGTTAGGTCGATTTGACGTTCGATTGCTAAAGCCATTGCTGAGATTTATGATACCAACCAGAGAAAATTCTTTTATGTCGTTTCTAAAATGGAGGTTTCTGAGAAATTGTAAATCAAAAGCATCAGCGGTAGGCCTCGCATTCATGTTGTTTTTGGCAAAAACAAAATCATCCCCTGCGATTCTGACCCACGCAAAGCCAGTTCTGAGAGAAAAAAAAGGTGAAAATTGCCAGGTTAAATTGGATGATACATTCCATCGAACAGTAGACGAAAATGAATATAGATTATTTGTGGGATGTATGTCGCCAAAATAATGTGCTGTGCCAGCCCCCAAATCTACTGACAGGGTTTTGTTGAATCGTTCCCAGGGAGATTTATATCGGCCTTGACCCAAACAATTTATTTGGGCAAGTGCCATTATCAATACAAAAACTTTTTTCACGTAATTTTTCTTTATAGGTTTTTTGTATTCTTGCTGGTAAGGTTTTAAGTACTCCTCAGTCAAAAGTCGACAGTCTGTGATTTTATAAGGTGTTTATTATCAATAATTTACATTGATATAGCTATCGATAGTTTTTCGGAAACTTACTTAACTTACCAGCAGGATATAAAATTATTCGAAAACCTGATTTTATTTCATTCGATACAAATTCGGCAAGGAATCATAGTTTTGATAGTTTTACTATTGTGCTACAACTCTCATGATACATCTACGACCATCATCACCGATGATTACTAAATAATTAACGTTACGGATTAAAGATTCAGATTTTATCCTGTAGATATTTGGTCCACTCAAGCTACTATCGAAGCCAAGTTCTTGTCCGAGTGTATCATAAAACTTGATTTCTTTTGCTTTAATATTACGGAAGTAAACGTTGAAATCCATTCGATTCGGAACCGGATTCGGGAACGAAACACAATATGGCGTTTTATCAAATTCAACTTGTTTTGGGTCGAGTACTTTCCTTGTACCATCTTTATCAACATATACGATTCGATAGCAATTAACCCCTCCATTAGGGAAATTATCTATGAATTCATAAGAACTTCCAGCAGTTTTGCTTAGTACTTGGCCGATTTCTACAAAGTTTTTACAATCACTGCTTCTTTCGATGATATAATAGTTACCTTGAATCTCAAGGTTGGTTTGCCACGTTACAGATGCCGATTTTTCATCTTTTTTGTTGACATCAAACTGAGTTGTAGTCATATATTTATTGGCAGTTGCTCCAACTTCTGAGAAACGGTTGAGGTCAAATTGTAGGTAGAAACTTTCATTGGTGAAGACTTTTCCAACAATGTTCTTATACAAAACTTCGCTAATACCTTCCTTGAAATTATCGTTATCCTCAAAACCACAGTTTTCTCTTACACCATCATAATGCACTATGTTGAAGTCATTGATTGTGAGCGATGATAATTTAGTTGCTTTTTTATAGTCATTCAATTCATTATTGAGATAATATAATCGTAAAGAAACAGCTATATCGAAAGAATCTTTAACTGAGCTGTTTATGTCAAAATATCTACTCATGAGGCGTGTGCCAAAACTGGTAGTAGGAATTTTGTCTTCACCGTTTCCATAGTGTCTGATTTTAAGTGTTATTCTTCCTAAATTCTGACCATTCGGATTAATAGAGGCATATAATCTCCCGTAACTGTCAAATAAGTTAAACCATTTATTTCCGTTCACCGAGTCAGCTACAGCCTCTAAACAGTCTATGTTGCCTACTACAAACTGGGCAGGGTCCTGATCGTCTTCGTCATATTTTTGAATTGAGCCACCCACTATATCAAATCTACCATCTCCATTACCTAAAATATAGTCATCAGTAGGCGAGTTTACTTTTCCACCAATATCATTATTAGGGTTTTTATCATAGCGGCTATCGCTATCACGGTCGATGATAAGTTTTCCATCTTTGTCGAGTGTGGCTCTGAAAATTTCAGATTTATTGATATATGCACCCGCTGGAGTTTGTGGTTTGATTTTTAGTAGTATTTCAAATTTAGTACTATCTCCGCCCGCTAAACTGTCAATTCTGGTTATTGCGTTGGTATCAATCGAAATAATTCTATTGTTTGAAATAAGTGTGTCTATTGATAAATTCCATCGTTGATTAATACTAGGAGATTTGATAAAAATAGTTCCTTTTGGAATATAATCTACCACATCAATATTGTAAAGTTTTCGATTTTTGCATTGGTTAAATACTGTAATTTCGAAACGAGTTGAGTCGTTTGGTAAATAAACAGCTGTTACCGGACTTGATAATAACCTTTTTCTGAGGGCTAAATCTAAACAAGTATCTCCAGGAGCAACGACATTGATCAAAGCTGGGTCTTCATCGTCCTCATCATATTTGGGAATTACTCCACCAATAACATCGAATTTCCCGTCGCCATTACCTAATACATAATCATCGGTTGGAGAATTTGCTTTTCCACCTATATCATTATTTGGATTTTTGTCGAAGCGGCTATCAATATCTGCCTTGACACTATTTTTAGCTAATTTATCTAAATCTGCACCAAAGATTTCAGCTTTATTAATAAGTTCACCTGTTTTAACGTCTGAAGCTAATTTTAGTGTAATTTTCATTGTTAAACTATCCCCAGCCGATAAACTATCTATTCTTCGTACTACATTGCTTCCATCATTAGTCCATCCACCGCTGACATAAGCCATTCCAGTCGGAATATAGTCTATTACATCAATATTATAAGCCTTAACTTTACCTTGATTGAATACGGTCACATTAAAGTCAACTAAATCGTTTGGTTTGAATGTAGTATTAGAAGTAGAGAGTGTTTTTCTCAAGGCAAGGTCGAATACAGCCGGTGTACAGTCATTTACCGTGATTGTAACAGGTACACGGCCACTTTCACACCCATTTGTGCTTATTTGGCTCACAAAGTAAATCTTTTGGCCGAGTAAATTAGCATTTGGTTCTGGGATAGCAACTGCTGCTGAATTAGAATCATACCAGAGAAGTTTATTCTCAGAATCAATATTTATGGAGGTTAATGAAAGTTTGTCGCCTAAACATGTGATAATATTACCCGAAACAATTGGAGTATTGGTGGTTTTTCCATCTGCAATACCAATATTTCTGGTTATTGAGCATCCTGCGGCATCACTAATGGTAACTGTATAAACGCCAGCTGAGAGGTTTGAAAGAGAAGCTGAGGTTTGCCCATTGCTCCAAAGATATCTATATGGAGTTATCCCACCAAATACATTTGTGGATATTGACCCATTATTACCACCTTGGCATAGTACATTATTTACATCAAAATTTACACTTAGCACTGCTGGTTGGGTGATTGTAGCAGAGGAGTTTACAATACAACCATTGGCATCTTTAAGAGTTAAAGTATATATTCCTGCCGATAATCCCGTGAATACATTACTACTTTGGAAGTCTATACCGTCTTTTGAATATTGATATATTTTAGTACCACCATTTCCTGAAATTGATATAATACCAGAGTTATTGGCATTACAAGTCAGGTTGGTTGTTGTAACTTCCATAATCAAAATTTCGGGTTCAGTGATGGTGACAGCAGCAGTAGCCGCACAGAGATTGGCATCATTGACCG
>NZ_JBMLRC010000415.1:13865-23297 GCF_049241225.1 Emticicia sp. | reverse complement strand
GATGCGTAGCGGTGTAAAAAGAATGTTTGCATCAGAATCGAGAAGTACCAATGCAGTAAGAAGAAAACTAAAATGACCATTTTTTAAATAAATATTTGTTTAGAATCTGGGCAAAAGTAAGCTTCGATACCGAAGAAAATTATGATAAAAATCAGTTTTTAATATTTTTGTTTTTGAACATTTCTAATAATTGTATTTTTGACAATTATACTGCGAATTTTAATTGATAACCTAAAAAATAGTATGCAAGCAGAGTTTATGTGCTTCTAAGTGGTAATTTTTGTGTGTGTTTTGCTAAAAAATGATATTGTAAAATTGCTTTTTTTGATGAATATTTAATTCAAAAATTGTATTTATTTAAGAAGTAGAAAAATATTGCGAAATTTCGCTAAAAATATTTGTTTCGCATTTTTCTGCAATATACATTTGTGCAACGATTCGCTCTTAAGCTATAAAAACATGACCAAACAAGAAACTTTAGCTCTGCCAGTAGGCGTAACACTCGACCGATTTATTAAGCGACAACAAAGTTCGATGCCATTTGCATCAGGTGAATTATCTCAGCTTTTGCGGGATATTGCCCTCGCTGGAAAGATAATAAACCGAGAAGTAAATCGGGCTGGTTTGGTCGATATTACGGGTGCTTTTGGCAACCAAAATGTGCAAGGTGAAGAACAACAAAAACTCGATGTGGTAGCCGATATCAGGTTTCTGAGGGCTTTGAAAAATGGCGGAGAAGTGTGTGCCATAATTACAGAGGAGCAAGACGAAATTATTTACACCGACAACGATGAAGGTAAGTATGTAGTGGCAATCGACCCACTCGATGGTTCATCTAACATTGATGTAAATGTTTCAATCGGAACCATATTTTCGGTTTACAGAAGAGTTACGCCCATAGGCACACGTGCCACGCTCGAAGATTTTATGCAAGGCGGAAGAAGCCAAGTGGCAGCGGGTTATATTTTATATGGTTCGTCAACAATTTTGGTTTATTCAACTGGACAAGGCGTAAATGCTTTCACCTACGAAAATTCACTGGGAGAGTATTTTTTATCGCATAATGATATTAAAAGTCCGGATAATGGTGTAATCTATTCGGTGAATGATGGTAATTATAATGATTTTGTGAGTGGAGCAAGGGCATATATTGTAGAATGTCGAATGCGAGAATACGCTTCAAGATATATTGGTTCGTTGGTGGCAGATTTCCACCGAAATTTACTCAAAGGTGGTATTTATCTTTATCCAGCCTCCAAAAAACATCCAAAAGGAAAGCTACGCTTGCTTTATGAGTGCTATCCACTGGCGTTTTTGGCCGAGCAATCAGGTGCAACGTCAACCGATGGCTACCAAAATATATTGGATATTGAGCCAACTGAATTGCATCAGCGAAGTCCATTTTATGTCGGAGCCAAAGAGATGGTCAATGATTTGCTCTTGCACTTCTGATTTTGCTCTAGGTATTGATTATCAATGATTTGCATGACCAAAGTCATTGTGTTATGAGTAAGGAAAACGCAATTTGCGTTGTGGAAACTTGAACGCTGAATATATTGATAGTTCAGATGATTTATGATAAAAAGCATGTTTAATCATAAAAATTATACCAATCTGCGTTCAACATTCTGATTAAACGATATCATGTAAATTGCTAATATAAAAAGAGTTATTTAGTCGCAATAATTACACTTCATTAATATAACTGAACAAAACTCATGGAGCTTTTAACTGAGATTGCCCCGACCAAACTGGCCATTAAAGCCAAACAAGTTTTTATGAACCTTAGCCCCGCCGAATTGATTGAGGCTGCTCTACAAAATGGAGAAGGTGTTTTGACCGACACAGGTGCTTTGATGTGTGACACAGGAAAATTTACTGGTCGTTCGCCAAAAGATAAATTTTTGGTCTGTGACGACAAAACCGAAAACACCGTTTGGTGGGGAGATGTAAATTTTAAGTTTTCTCCCGAAAAATTTGATGCTTTACTCAATAAAATGCTTGTTTTCTTAGAAGATAAGCGAATTTATGTACGTCAGGCCTTTGCAGGAGCAAATCAAGATTATAGGTTAAATCTCGAAATTGTAAATACCCAAGCTTGGCATAATTTGTTCTGTAATAATATGTTTATTCGTCCGTCACAAGGCGATTTAGTGAATTTCACAACTGACTTTACAATTATTTGCATACCCGAATTTGAAGCTGACCCAGCCGTTGATGGCACCCGTCAGGCAAACTTTACGATTGTCGATATGAGCCGTCGTATATTGCTTATCGGTGGAACAGGTTATGCTGGCGAAATGAAAAAAGGAATCTTTACGGTACTTAATTATTTATTGCCACAAGAAAATGGAGTGCTTTCGATGCATTGCTCGGCCAATATTGGCGAACAAGGTGACACTGCGATTTTCTTTGGATTGTCAGGAACTGGCAAAACAACGCTTTCGGCCGACCCAAATCGTGGTTTGATTGGTGACGACGAACACGGTTGGTCAGAAACTAGCATATTTAATTTTGAAGGTGGTTGCTATGCCAAGGTGATAGATTTGAGCCGTGAAAAAGAACCCGAAATTTTTGATGCGATTCGTTACGGTTCGATTGTAGAAAATACAAGATTTATTGAAGGAACTCGCACCGTTGATTATCAGAATAATTCGGTCACAGAAAATACTCGAACTGCTTACCCGATACATTATATTCCGAATGCCGTTGAGCCTTCGGTGGGTGGAATTCCGAAAAATATTTTCTTTTTGACTTACGATGCTTTTGGTGTTTTGCCACCAATCTCGAAGCTGACGGTCGGGCAAGCCATGTATCATTTTATTTCGGGCTATACATCGAAAGTTGCTGGAACCGAAATGGGCATAAAAGAACCACAAGCTACATTTTCGGCGTGTTTTGGAGCTGCTTTTTTGCCTTTGCACCCAACAAAGTACGCAGCACTTTTAGGCGAAAAAATTCACCAAAATAAAGTGAATGTGTGGTTGATAAACACAGGAATGACAGGCGGGAGCTACGGAGTAGGCAACCGCATGAAACTTTCAAACACCAGGGCCATGATTACGGCTGCTTTAAATGGCGATTTGAATAAAGTTGGCTTTACAAAGCACCCGATTTTTGGAATGATGATTCCAGAACATTGCCCGTATGTGGTTTCGGATATTTTGAATCCACGAAATACTTGGACAGATAAAGAGGCTTATGATGCAACTGCCACTAAATTGGCTGAAATGTTTGCCCATAATTTTGAAAAATACGCTGACTTTGCCGACGAAGAAATTTTAGCTGGAAGCCCTGTTTTATAATGATTAATGGTGAATGATTGATTTATTGTTTTTGCGTAAAATATAGTGTGAAAAATTAAGTATTAAGGTTGAATAGATTTTAATTTTGCTTAGAATCTAAGTTTAAAATGCCCCGCTGTTAGTGGGGCTTTTTTTGTGGTATCAATTTTTCATTTTCCTATAACTTATATATATTGCGTTGTTCTTTTGTTTTAATCAAAAAAAATCAACCAAAAACTATGAAACTTCTTTTACCCGTTTTATTTCTTTTTATTGGTGTCAGCTCATTTATGTCGATGTCGGAGCAAGCATCTCAAACCGCTCCGAAAGCTATTGCCAAAGATACAATGATGCTCGACCGTGAAAAATATCTGACTAAACTCAAAGATTCATTGAAAGGAAAAGAATCAATGGTGGCTGATTCGGTTTTCAAAAATATCAAATCGCTGAAAGGGAAATCGGTAGAGCAGGTGCTAAGTATCATGAATAATTGGGGACACGCTTTGGGCGTAACTTGTAAGTTCTGCCACGAAACAACCAATTGGGCATCTGAAAAAAGCCGTAACCACTTACGTACTCGTGAGATGATTGTCATGAACGACCGCCTCAACCGTGATTTACTTTCACAAATGAAAGGTTTCCGCCAGCCCGTAACGATGGGTTGTATTTCGTGCCACAACGAAATGAAAGAACCGCCGCACGATGGCCCACGTCCGCAAGGCCCACGCCAACGTCCAGAAGGAGGTCCAAAGCCACCAGAAGGAGCGAAAAACTAATATAACCTACTTGCTGAAAAGATTAAGTAGTCTACAGTCAATAATCGACAGTCCACAGAAGTGTAAAAGATTCATTAATCATGATTTACACAAAATGCCAGTGTCGATTATTTTCAATCAGCTACTTTCACGATATAATATAAACAAAATCTTCGCAACGTGATAGACTCGAAACCCTCGAATCTATCACGTTTTTTTTGTAGTACAATTTTATGAATTTTGGCTTTCGAGTGCTGTACAAGTTAGAAATCGGTTCGCCGATTCGATTGTGCTACGAAAAAAAACTATGAAAATAGTTTTGAAACTAAAAAATTAGTTATATATTTGAATCAGAATTAACAACCAAGAAAATGGAATTAAGAGAATTGACCCGAGCCGAAGAGGAAGTAATGCAAATTTTGTGGGAGGTTGAGCCTACATTTGTGAAAGATATTTTAGAGTATTTCCCAGAACCCAAACCTGCCTATAATACGGTTTCGACTATCGTCAGGATTTTGGAACAAAAAGGCTTTGTTGGACATAAAGCCTACGGGAAAACGCATCAATATTATTCGTTAGTAAGCAAAGAGCAATACAAATCTTTTGCAACTGGCAAATTGATGGAAAGTTATTTTGAAAACTCAGTCGAGGAAATGTTTTCGTTTTTTGTGCGAGAAAAGAAAATCGATATGAAAGAAGCCGATGAGATTTTGAGAATGATTGATAAAATGAAAAACTCTAATCCCTAATTAGAGTTGGCACAACCCTAAAACTAAATCCCTCACTTAGGGGCGGGGGTACTATCTATGGATATACTCATCTATTTGCTAAAAACAAACTTGTGTTTGGTTGTTTTCTATGGATTTTATTGGGTGTTTTTGCGTAGAAATACCTTTTTTGTGGCCAATCGCTTCTATTTGGTAGGCTCAATTTTATTATCATTTTGCCTGCCATTGATAAAAGTCAAGCATAATTATGATTTTGAAAGTACACTGCCCCTTACGCTCAACGAAATTTCGACTGAGTATTGTAGAAGTCTGTTCTATACACCGATTTTAAGCAATTTTAATTGGATTGATTTATTAGCAGTCATTTACCTCACAGGTGCGGTCTTGATATTATCAAAAGTGGCTTTTGCATTTTTCAAGATTTATAATTTACTCATCAACGGCGATCCACTCGGCGAAGAGGAAACCCGTGAAGGCAGAAATTACTGGCTTTTGAAAAGCGAAGACTCAATTTCTTCGTATTCATTCTTTAACTTTCTAATACTTAATCGAAACGACCTACACTATAATCGCTCAATGATTACCGACCACGAGGAAGTTCATATTGGGCAATGGCATAGTTTCGATGTGCTTTTGCTGGAGTTTGTGCATATTTTCTGTTGGTTCAATCCGATAGTTAATTTATACAAACACTCGATTCGTCAGATACACGAGTTTATTGCTGATGGCATTGTATCAGACGACGAAAAAGTTAGCTACGCAGAATTTTTGTTTGCTTATAATTTTAAATCAAATGCAAGCTCGTTGAGTAATAATTTCTTTAATGATTCATTGCTCAAAGAACGAATCATGATGATAATGAAAGAGCGTAGCCCTGCATGGACAAAAACAAAATACTTGCTAATCGTCCCGCTTTTGGTTGTTATGGGATATTTTATCGTAGTGAAAGACATCCGACGAGGCGATGATGCTTGGAAACCAAGAACCACACTTAAGAAATAAAACTATTCAACATTTTATACAAAATCACAATTTATGAAAAAGCTATTCATTACTCTTTCTTTTGTTTTAATCGGTATTTTTTATGCCAATGCTCAAGCTAATGAACCTGTTTATGATAAAACAGATGTAGCGGCCGAGTTTCAGGGTGGAATGACCGAAATGTCTAATTTTATTGGCAAAAACCTTAAATATCCGAAGCCAGCGGTTGATGCCAAAGTATCTGGTAAAGTATTCGTAAAAATAATTATCGAAAAAGACGGAAGTATCAGTTCGCAAGAAATCGTACAGGGTATTGGCTTTGGTTGCGATAAGGAGGTGATGCGAGTAGTTGGCCTGATGCCAAAATGGACTGCTGCTCAAATCGGAGGTAAAGCTGTTCGTTCGTCGATGGTTTTGCCAGTGATGTTTGCCTTGGATAATACAAAAAAATCGAAGTAAAAGGCGTTTTATTCAATTTTGTAAAAACTTTTTGGGTATGACTTTCGTACACTATCTCATTCAAGTAAATCTATACTTGGTGCTGTTTTATGGCTTTTATCGCCTGTTGTTAGCAAACGAAACCTTTTATAACCTCAACCGAATCTATTTGGTTGGTTCGGCGGTGTTGAGTTTCGGAATTCCGTTTTGGTATTCCGATTATATTCAGTCGTTTTTCATTACGCAACAAGTCAATGAAGTATTTTATACAGTGTTAAGTCCCGCCGTTTTTGGAGTAAAGGCCAATGCCGAAAATCCATTTACGTGGTTCGATTTATTGAAAGTTTTTTATGTATTTTGTACGGTTTTCTTGTCTATTAAGCTGATATTTAACTTTTTACAACTAAAGAGAATACTCCAAAATTCGGAAGGTTACTCAAAGTTCGGAGCAGGATTTTCGTTTTTCAACTTTGTTTTTGTTGACAAAGACCTCCAGAAACACGAAGTAGTGATGGAACACGAATACGTGCATATCAAGCAATTACATTCGGCCGATGTAGTTTTGTTTGAAGTCATTGCGGTGCTTTGTTGGTTCAATCCTGTGGTGTATTTCTATAAAAAATCAGTAAAACACATTCACGAATTTATTGCCGACGATATTGCGAGTAAACTCGAAGCCTCGAAGGCAGACTACGCAATGTTGCTTTTCTCGCAGCAGTTTGGGCTAAATCCACACCAACTTACTAATCAATTTATTGATAAATCAACACTTAAACGACGAATCGAAATGTTAAATAAGCCACGCTCTCGTAAAATTGCTTTATTGAAATACGGTTTTACCGCTCCACTTTTTGCCTTGATGCTCGTGATAGCCTCGGCAAGTATTGCCAAAAATAATGGCATCAAGAAAGTAGAAAAAATTGTAGAAAAAACCGCCGAAATGCCAATTACGGAATTGTCTATTTTGCCAATCAAAGAAATCTTAGCTGAAAAAGAAACACCCGTAAAAGGTAAAGTAACCGCCGCCGAAGATGGTAAACCTTTGGCTGGGGTAGTGATAAAAGTTAAGGATAAGAACATGGGAACAACGACTGACATGGACGGAAACTACATGATAAACGCCGGTCCGTCTGATGAACTTGTGTTTACGTTTGTAGGGTTCGAGAGCTCAACAGTGCCTGTTACTGATAAGAAAATCATTGATGTAAAGTTAAAATCAAAGAATGATGGCACTCCGATTGGCTTACACGAGGTGGTTGTAGCTGGTTATAAACCAACTATTAATTATGAAAGTGAAGAAATATTTACGACTGTGGAGGAACATCCATCGTTTCCTGATGGTATAAAAGCCATGTATCAATTTATTGCAAGAAATCTTCGTTATCCTGAGCCTGCCCGTCGAGCCCATGTTCAGGGAAAAGTATTTGTGAAGTTTGTTGTTAGGAAAGATGGAACGGTTTCGGATTTACAAATATTAAAAGGGGTAGGCTTTGGTTGTGACGAAGAGACCGTTAGAGTACTTGGCTCAATGCCAAAGTGGAATCCTGGGAAGCAAAATGGAAAACCAGTGAGTGTGTACTTTACGATGCCTGTAAGTTTTGTTTTGGAAGAAGACAAAACAACTACTGCAAAAGCCGATTTTCCTTGGGAAAAATTGATTGTTATAGAAAAAGGAGAAATTAGAACTTTTACAGATAAAGAATCAATCAATAAGGAAACTGAAAGATTGAAACCTCTTTTGCAAAGTGGTTCGATAAAAGAAGAGATTTCTGTAAATTCCATTGAGAAATCTATGACAATTAGAATTTTAGATAAACAAAAAAATACAAGCCAAGCTTCTGAAAATGTAATCGACGGTGACCCTCTTTTTGTTGTTGATGGAAAAGTTATTAGTCAAGCAGAAATGTCAGGTATAAAACCGAATGATATTGCAACAATGGATGTTCTGAAAAATGCTTCGGCAACGGCAATTTATGGTGAAAAAGGAAAGAATGGGGTAGTGGTAATTACAACTAAAAAAGCCGCACAAGCCAAAGATGAATCCAATTTTGTTATCAAAGGCAAACAACTCTACACGATAAAAATAGGCAATAAACGCCAAATAATTGATGCAAAAACCGCCAACGATTATTCATCAGACCGCATCATGCAAGTAAATGTAGTAAAAGTAGGCGAAATTAAATCTCGAAAAACAGGCTTGAACGAATACGAACAGAAAGTTTTAAACGAAGGCTACGATGGCTGGGTTGATATTTGGGTGAGAGAGCAGTAGTAAATTTTTCATGAATTAAAAAGAGCCACACTTTCGACCGGTGTGGCTCTTTTGTTTTTTTATCCTTTATAAAACAACCATTTGCCAATCTCTTTGAAGGTTGGTTTTTTGCCGTACATCAAGATACCTACACGGTAAATTTTTGCCGCAATCCAGACCATTCCGAAAGTGCTGATTACGAGTAAAGACATTGATAAAATCAATTCCCAAGGTTCAACGCCAAATGGTAGGCGAGACATCATCGTAATAGGCGAAGTAAACGGAATGATTGATGCCCAAAAGAGTAATTTATTATCGGTTTGTCCCGCAGTCATGAGGCCAATTAAGTAGCCCGCCAATAGCGGTAACATTATCGGAAACATAAATTGTTGGGTATCGGTTTCGTTATCCACCGCCGAGCCGATTGCTCCGTACACCGAGGCATAGAACAAATATCCAAACAAGAAATAAAACAAAAAGCAGCCAATAATAAGCGGAATATTAAGGTTTTTGGCACTTTCTATAAATTTCATCACTTTGCTTGCATCAGATGGAGCTTGCTCCATTTTTTTAGCAATTTTATCTTTATCTTTTTGTGGCATTTCCGACATTTGTTCTTGTGCGGCTTTAGCAATCTGTTGAGATGGCAGCATCGAAGAACTTACAGTTGTCAGTACAAAAGTCAGGGCAATCCATAGCGTAAATTGCGTAAGACCAACCATTCCAACGCCCAAAATTTTACCCATCATCAACTGAAAGGGCTTTACCGAGGAAATAATTACCTCAATAATTCGATTGGTTTTTTCTTCAATTACGCCACGCATCACTTGCATTCCGAAGCCAATAACGGTCGAAAACATCAAAATTACCGTGATAAAACCTAATACAGTCGATGCCAAAGTGTTTTGTTCTTTTTGTTCGCCTTCTTTGCTTACTACCACTACTTTCGACGAAACATCTACGTCAGCTTCGTCCAGCACCTTTTGGTCGATACC
>NZ_JBMLRC010000415.1:0-13765 GCF_049241225.1 Emticicia sp. | reverse complement strand
GTGAATGAACCACTTTCGTCGAGGATTGAAACTCGCTGAATCTCACGAGAATTGAAAACTCCCCAAAATAATAAGGCATAAAAGCCCGAAACGAGCAATGGCATCAGAAGGGTCATTACCCAGAAAGACTTTTTCTTGATTCTGACCAAATATTCTCGGCGTAATATCAGTAGTATATTTTTCATGTGTTTAGTTTTTTATTTGAAGGTCCTTTGACTGGGTTAAAAACCTGTCCTTCGGTTAATCAATAGTTTCGTTGACAACCATTTTGAAAATATCGTTCATCGTCGGAATGTTTTCTCCGAACGAACGCAGCTCTACTTGGTCGATGATTTGTCTAATTAGTTGATTAACAGGTGTTCCGGGGTTGAGTTTGATGGTCGAACTCGAAAAATTATCTTCGATTTTTTGCGTACTTACTACCTCAAAATCGTTCGATGTTGTCAATAATTCGCCCGAATATTTAATGTTATAAGTACTCGTTTTGAACCGCTCTTTGATTTCAGATTTTGCTCCATCAAGTACTTTCTGAGATTTGTTAATGAGGGCAATGTGGTCGCAGAGTTCTTCAACTGACTCCATACGGTGAGTTGAGAAAATAATTGTTGAGCCTTTTTCTTTCAGCTCCAAAATTTCATTTTTAATCAAATCGGCATTGATAGGGTCGAATCCCGAAAAAGGTTCATCCAAAATAATCAACTGTGGTTCGTGTAGCACGGTGGCCACAAACTGAATTTTTTGCTGCATACCTTTCGATAAATCCTCAACGTTTTTGTTCCACCAAGTTTTTATATCAAACTTAATGAACCATTCTTTGAGTTTTTCGAGAGCTTGTTTTTCAGAAAGCCCCTTGAGTTGTGCCAAATAGAGCAATTGCTCGCCGACTTTCATTTTTTTGTAAAGTCCACGTTCTTCGGGCAAATACCCGATTTCTCTGATGTGCTGCGGGTTCAGTTTCTTTCCATCAAATAAAACATAGCCTTCGTCGGGGCCAGTAATCTGATTGATAATACGAATGAGTGATGTCTTTCCAGCACCGTTTGGTCCGAGAAGACCAAAAATTACTCCTTTCGGAATATTAATGCTGACGTCGTTGAGGGCAGTGTGTTGCGAATAGCGTTTCACAACATTGTGAACTTCTAAGATATTATTCACGGTTGGTTTAAGTTTGGTTTAGTGACTCAAATATAGCTTCATAGTCAGATATAATGTTAAAATAAGTACGAATGGATTTATTTTTAAATAAAAGGTATAAAATAGTATGGAAGAAATTACTCAAAATTTTGCAGTTTTGATAAATCTCGTTAAATTTTGATAAAATCTAATATAATCATTTAACTTGTAAAAGCATTTTTCAAAACTTTCGTGTTTCTTTGTATTTCATTTTTAAAATCAAAGTTGGTAGGAAAGAGCACAATAACCTACTTTTGTAAAAAAATTACATACTCACCCTATGATAGAAAATTTTAAAAATATTTTGGCAGTCATTAAGCGAATTTGGTCAAGCATTGTTTCTAAGATTGGTGCTGGATGGTGGTGGATTCTGGATAAGATTTACCGTCTTACATGCAAGGTTTTTGGGAAAGAAAAAGTAGAAAAAGTTTTTACAAGGTATAATCATAAATTAGCCGATGTTCGGAGTTTTGTAGCTTCTAAATTTGATTCAGAGGGGAGTTATTATCCAGCGATTAAAAAAGTTTATAAATATAGTTTACGAGCTATCGTAGCGGCGTTGATATATATATTTTGCATCGAAACCAATTTCTTATGGTTGTGTGGTCGAATGCCAAGTATCGAACAGCTCACCAATCCAAAGATTTCGCAGTCATCTACTATTTTTACGGCCGATGGTGTGGAAATCGGTAAATTTTTTACCGAAAATCGTAAAACCATTGACTCCGCTCAGATGTCGCCTTGGTTGTTTAAGGCACTCATTGCCACCGAAGACAAACGATTTTATCAACATTCAGGAATTGACTTACAGTCGATGGGTGGGGTAGCCATTGGAATTCTGACTGGCGGCGGCGAGCGTGGCGGTGGAAGTACGGTTTCGCAACAGTTAGCCAAAAACCTTTACAACACTCGTAGAAGTGAAATGAAAGGTTTACTTTATTATGTGCCTTTAGTGAAGACCTTGGTTTATAAAACCAAAGAATGGCTCACTGCCATTCGTCTGGAAAGAAACTTTACGAAAGGCGAAATCTTGACGATGTATTTGAACACAGTAGATTATGGCAATAACGCCTACGGAATTCGTACTGCTTCGAAAACTTACTTTAATAAAGAACCTATCGCACTCCAGCCTGAAGAAGCAGCGATTTTGGTTGGTCTGCAAAAAGGCACAACGCTCTACAACCCAATCCGTAATCCAAAGAATGCTTTGAAACGTCGGAATACAGTTTTGCAACTCATGGCCAATAATGGTGTTTTGAGTCAAGCAGAGGCCGATAAACTATGTGAAACAGAAATAAAACTTGATGTTAACTTAGAAGACTCATATGATGGTCAGGGAAGTTATTTTAAAGTAGCCCTGTCTCGTTTTGTTGAAAACTGGGCAAAAACCAATGAAATTGATATAGATTTATACCGTGATGGATTAAAAATCTATACAACGATTGATTCAAGAATGCAAACTCATGCCGAAACTGCGGTTTCGAGCCACATGAAGCGTTTACAAAAAGTATTTGACCAAGAGTGGAAAGGGCGAAACCCATGGACATTTGAAAATGGGCAAGAGATTCCGGGCTTTCTGGATACAGTTGCCAAACGAACTCCGATTTATAAGCGTTTGGTGAAGAAGTACAAGAATAATCCTGACTCGGTGCGTTATTATATGTACGAGAAGAAAAAGCCGATTAAGGTTTTCAGCTGGGAAGGAGAAAAAGAGTTGATGCTAAGCCCGGTTGATTCGATAGATTACTATAAAAGATTTTTGCAAACGGGCATGATGGCCATGGACCCTTACACGGGTTTTATAAAAGCATGGGTCGGTGGTATCAACTACGATTATTTTAAATATGACCACGTAAAGCAAGGCCGTCGTCAGCCAGGTTCGACCTTCAAGCCGATTCTTTATACAGCAGCCATTGATGGCCCTTTAGATCTTTCTCCGTGCGACCGCCGTCAGGATAAACCATTTAAGAAAGAGTGGATAGAAAATGGTGAAACCAAAACTTGGGAGCCTAAAAACGCCGATGGGAACTTTACTTATTCAAACATGACCCTAAGAAAAGCCATTGCACGTTCGGTAAACTCTGTGGCTGCCCAATTATCCGATGAGGTAAAGCCAAATGTAATCATTGATTACGCTCGAAAGCTCGGAATTACAGCTCCTTTAGAGCCTGTACTTTCACTTGGTATTGGCACTTCGGATGTATCGCTTTATGAAATGGTAGCAGCCTATGGAGTATTTTTAAACGAAGGCCAATATACTGATCCAATGCTAGTCTTCAAAATTGAGGATGCCAAAGGTAAAGTATTGTTTGAATTTGAAACCAAAAAGCGTGAGGCGATAAAGCCAGAATCTGCATTTTTGATGCAATATATGCTTCGTGGTGGTGTAGAGGAGTCGGGTGGTACTTCGCAAGGTTTATTTGAATATTGTAGTGCTTTATTTGGTAATGGAGGGCAAGCTGCTGGTAAGACGGGTACAACTTCAAACTACTCTGACTCGTGGTACATTGGTTTTACAAAAGACTTAATTTGTGGTGTTTGGGTTGGTGGCGACGACCGAAGTATTCACTTTCGTTCACGAATGGGAGAGGGAGCAAGGTCGGCAATGCCTATTTTTGGAAAGTTTATGCAAAGTGTTTATACCGATAAAAAACTTGGGTATAGCCCTGGAGCATTTCCTAAGCCTGGTATGAAAATTACAAAAGATTATCAAGGTTGTGTATCGACGGGTGGGGAAGTTGCCGTTTCTGATTCATTATCCTCGGCGGTGGATTCGGTTGGAGGAAATGTTGAAGAAAATCAAAGATTACCGCCTGTAGAAATGATTAAGCGGGATACGTCGATTACTAGAGATAACCGTTAGATAAATTTAATTTTTGATTAATAATTAGCGAGTTGGATATAAGTGGTTTATTAGTAGTAAGTTATAGTTTGCAATATTCGGCAAGCATAACTTTTCTTCTGGATAAACCACTTTTTTTTATATGATATTACAACCTTTTGAATCGAAAAAGTGTCATATGTCCAAATGGTATTTATTTCAAAATTACATTCTTTAATCATGAAATTGCAATTACCCATCCGCACCTCAACGATCCGTTTAACTGGAAAGAAAAAAGTCAATCCAGCCGAAGTTCTTTTCCTGAAAGCTGATGTAAATTATACTGAGGTTTTCTTGCAAGGAGGAGAAACACTTATAGTATCTAAGACATTGAAAGAACTCGAAAAACACTTTACACCTTTTGATTTCTTCCGCACGCACAAATCATTTATGGTAAATTTAAATCATGTTGTTGGATACCAAATTCATGAAGGATTAATAGTAAAGCTAGAAGAACAATATAACGTTAATTTATCTCGTCGTAGAAAAGAAGATTTTTTAAAATCTTTTCATAATTTCCCCCGAAAAATTGATTTATGTTATTAGTTTAATGGTTGCTGGAGAATTGGTTATTGCTTATTTGTGGCAGTAAAACTGATCTGACATAAACTAATAACCAATTCACCAGTACACGAATAAATTAACTCGTATGGTCAGAAATAATCAGCCATTTTCCGTTGATTTTTTTGAGAACGAGCGTAAAATAGCCACCAATATCGCCTTTTTCTGGGCGAGTAAGATGCCATTTACCCAGTACCCAACAAGTAGTGTTTGAATGAAAATCGGTTTTCTGAATATCGAATTTTAACGTACCCATCGTAGCTCGGTCCGGGTAGCTTTTGTTATATCGGTCAAGTGTTGCCTTCCAACCATACACTACACCCTTCGAACCAATAAACATGAGTGAGTCCGACTTCCAATAATCTTCCATAAAAGCACTAATATTTCCATCGTTCCAATTTTTATTTTGGCGAGCAAGCACATCAAGCACCGCTTGGCGTTCGTTTGTGGTTTGTGAAAAACTTGAAAAGGTAAACAACAGAAAACAAATGAGTAGCAAGTTTTTTTTCATAAATGATGTTTTTTGAGATGATGTTTTTCTATTGACTATGGTCTATCAACCATTGACTTTTTATATCTTTGCACGAAAGCATAAATCTATTAAATTTTCGTGAATAAACAAGCAATTTGGTTTATTGTAAATCCGATTTCGGGGGGCAAAAAAGTGCATCAGTCGATAGTTAAACTAATTGATAGTCAGTTAGATAAACAATTATATTTGCCCAAGATTTGTTATACTGAATATGCAGGACACGCGACCAAAATTGCGGAAGATGCCGTAAAAAACGATGTTTCGATTGTTGTGGCTATTGGTGGCGATGGTACGGTGAACGAAGTTGGGAAAGCACTAATTCATACCAAAACATCTTTAGGAATCATTCCGACAGGCTCGGGAAATGGCTTAGCAAGAGAATTGGGGATTCCGATGAATGCCGCTAAAGCCATAGAGTCTTTAAACACTCCTGTAAGTAAGATAATTGATGTGTGTTTCGCCAACGAAGTTCCGTTTTTCTGCACATCAGGAATCGGATTTGATGCTCATTGTGCCGAGATTTTTTCAAAAACCAAAGGACGTGGCATGATGAATTACGTAAAAGTTGGTTTTGCTGAGTTCTGGAAGTATCAGCCATTGGAGTGTGTTTTTGGGTCAAATAACTACGAAGTTTTTAGTATTACCTTCGGCAATGCCAGTCAATTCGGAAACAATGCTTACATTACACCAACAGCTGTTATTGATGATGGCTTGATAGATTGTACGATTATAAGTCCACCAACGGCTTTGCAGGCTTTGCCAATGATTGCTCAGTTGTTCAATGGTAATATTCATTCGTCAGAACTTTCCGAAAATTATCGAGGTATAAAATTTAAGGTTTCGGCTGAGAAAAATTTATTGATTCATTATGATGGAGAACCTTTGCAGTTAGCGACAAACGAATTGATTATCAGTATTTCAGAGAAAAGTTTAAGAGTAATTATATGAAAAATAAGAAAGGTGGCCCACAGGGGGTTATTTATTCGACAAATCCTGATTTTGAGTTTAATTTTGGCGATGATGAAGAGCCCGAAACTCTTCCCGCTCAGCAACAAAATTTTAAGATTTGGCTCGACAGAAAAGGAGGAAACAAAATAGTTAGCCGTGTTGATGGATTTATTGGAAAAGATGAAGATTTACAGGCTCTAAGAAAAAAACTCCAAAATCTTTGTGGAAGTGGCGGAACTGCCAAAGATGGTGAAATCTTGCTTCAGGGCGACCACCGTGATAAAATTCTGGCATTTTTGCTTAAAGAAGGTTATAAAGCCAAAAAAGCAGGTGGATGAGTTTTAATTAGGAATGTAGTATTAAAAATGTAAGTATTTTATCATTTAACAATCAATCATTCAACCATTAGAAATGAACGAGCATCAAATAAAAATCGAGCGAACGGCACGTTATTACACGCTTGGAGAGTTGAATGAAAGCACGAAAACGATTTGGTTTGTGGTGCATGGTTATGGTCAATTATCGCAGTTTTTTATTAAGAAATTTGCTAAAATAGCCAATAATGAAACTTTTATCGTTGCACCCGAAGCTCCTTCGAGGTTTTATTTAGACAATGAATTTAAGCGAGTAGGAGCTTCATGGATGACTCGAGAACTACGCCAATCAGAGATTGATGAAAATAACGAATATTTGAATTTGCTCTATGCGAATCTACTACAAGCTTGTGATTTGAGCAAAATTGAAATCAATATTTTGGGCTTTTCGCAAGGTTGTGCCACGGTATGCCGATGGTTTAGTGCTGGAAAGGTGAAGTGTAATCGATTATTGCTCTGGGCAGGATTTTTCAGCAATGGAATTAGAGAGGTAATAGAGCCAGAAAAGCTACAACATGTAGAAACTTATTATATTTATGGTGATGAAGATGAGTTTTTGGTGGCTTATCCCGAACTAACAGAAAAATTTAAAGCCTCGATGATTAAAGATATTAACCCTAAAATAGTATGTTTTAAAGGTAAGCACACCGTTGATGAATCTACTTTGCAGTCGGTAATTGCAGGTTTTTAAATCAAACTTACCGAGTCTCCAATTTTGATTTTTCCTTCTTTTATCACCATACACGTAATGCCTCCGTGACCACGCATGGCGTTGTAGCCACCTGTTCCGAGGTTTTGTTCCATTCGGCTGCACGGGTGGCAGTAGCCTGTCATTTTCAATACTGCTTCGCCAATTTTGAATTCTAAATTATTGAGTGCCAATAAATTAAGGCCAGAAACAACGATGTTTCTTCTTAAAAGAGAAGGGTCTATACTCTCTTTTTTGAGCATCTTAGCTACAGCCTCAATGTGCTCGGCTTGAATGAGCGTGACTTGGCGTTTTTTACTACTTCCTTTGTATCTATCACCAACGATTCCTTTTTTCTCTGTTACTTCAATTTCGTCAACGGACACAATTTCACCACGAGAAGTAGGGCCAGGTCGAAAACTCAACCATTCTACTTTTCCTGCGTGGGCGAAGGTCTGCATTAGTTCTTTTATTTCCATGATAAATGTTTAAGTAATAATCATTCGCTCATTCACTCATTCAAAATTCACTCATTAAAGATGTGGTGTATCAAATTTTTGTTTTTCAAAGGCGTTGCAGAACGGTTTTAGATTACATTCGCCACATTTGGGTGTGCGAGCCACACAAATATATCGGCCGTGAAGAATAAGCCAATGATGAGCAACGGCAATTTTATCTTTCGGAATATGCTTAATTAATTGTTTTTCAACTAAAAGTGGGGTTTTGGCGGTTTTAGGAACTAAACCCAAGCGGTGCGAAACCCGAAATACGTGTGTATCGACCGCCATAGCAGGTTGATTGAAGATTACCGAAACGATGACATTGGCAGTTTTACGTCCAACTCCCGGCATTTTTTGTAAATCTTCTATTGTATTTGGCACTTCCGAATTAAAATCATTGACCAAAATACGAGCCATTCCAACCAAGTGTTTGGCTTTATTATTGGGATAACTTACGCTTCTGATATACTCAAAAACCTCGTCGGCGGTTGAGGCTGCCAAACTTTCGGGCGTAGGAAAGCGAGGGAAAAGTTTTTCGGTAACCATGTTCACTCGTTTGTCGGTACACTGTGCCGACAGAATTACTGCTACCAATAATTCATAAGGATTTGAATAGTTGAGCTCGGTTTCGGCTTCGGGGTAGTTTTCTGAAAAGTAGGTAACTAATGAAGTGTAACGTTCTTTTTTGCTTTTCGCTGAGCTTGGAATGATGGCAGCTTTATCTTCGATATCCGTAGTCATTTTTATTGTTTTATCCTTTTTGCAAATATCCGAAAATTATGTAATTTCAGCCATCTAAAAACTAAATCTTTCTACAATGTATCCAACACGACTCATCAATATATTGTTTTTGCTCTTCTTGAATTTTACTCTTTTGGCTCAGAATAATGATGAACCTAAAAGGTATAAAAGATTTATAAAACTCAATTTGACAGGCGTTTTTGAGAAAACTTTCTACGAACAGACAAATAACAAAGACAATCGCCTGAATATTCGACAAAACACAATTACACAATTTTCTACCACTCTAACCCCTTCATTTTCTTATTTTACGAAAAGAAAAAACATGATAGAGTTTGAAGTTTTATCAAGATTTTATCCAAATAAGAGAATCAAGTTAGACAGTTCGTCAAATTTTTCTTTTAATGAAAGATTTGGACGAGATTTGAATACTTACCCACAGAATGCTTTAACTGAAGAATGGAAAAATAGAAACTTTTATCTTTCAACAAGGGTATCCTATAATTTTAACCTCACAAAAAAATCTGCAAAAACTATCTTTACAGTAGGACCTTTAGCACAGCTATATTACATTTTCAATCAAACAAAGGTGTATAGTCTCACTTTTCCTAATCAAAAGGCAACGAGTAATAGAGTAGGAGTTGATTTAGAAATTATTACGAAATTAGGGCGAAATATTGGTAAGAGAACCTATCTTGAATTTAGTTTACCACTAAAATTGATGAACGTAAATTATCATTCAGGTTTGAAAAATAATAATTTGGGCATTAAGCCAATTCAGGTGGTTAATACTATCAGAAACTATTTTATTGATAATTCTTATTACAGACAATTTTCTCTACAACTTTCGCTGGGTTATAGATTCTAAACTTATGAAACGATATTGTATTTTTATTATATTACTTTTAACAACTAAAACTATTAATGCTCAGGAAACTGAAAGTAAGTATTTTTTAGTGGGAAGTTTGGGCTATTCTTCTACTTCTAACTATACTTATAGAAGTAATAATAAAAGCATTTTGACCAAAAGTGAGAATAAGTTTTTTAAGTTTACACCGTCAATTTTTAGGAAAACGAAGAGAAGAAACTTTCGAGAGTTTGAATTAAGTAATCTTTGGTATAACTCTTTTGATGCCCCTGAGAAAACCACTTACAACATTAAAAAAGATAATCAAATGCCTTTTGATTCCATGACCATCACTGGTCCGAAATCAAAAAGTTTCAATGCTGAAATTACTCATAGATATTATATTAATTTATTGAAAAATGTGTCTGCTAAGTTTTATTTTTCTATAAATATCGCCAATTCGCTCGGGTATGCTTACATTAAGTCCGAGCCGTACAATACTGCTTATACATTTCCCCGAAAAACCAATGAAATATATTCAAACTTTGAGGTTAGTTATAGTGGTGGGTACTTTATTAACGATAGACTTCTAATTGCATATAGAAGTACCTTTTTAAAAGTTAATATGAGTTTTTTGAAGAGCTTTATTGATAATCCTTATCTGCCTGAAATACAAAGAAAGCAAGCATTGTTTAATATGCAAGACCGGCTGACATTAGGGTTAATTCCTAAGAATATAACCTGCTCAGTTGCATACAAATTTTAAATAATAGATTTCTGGGGTTTGGTGAAGTTAAACCCCAGAAATCTATTATTTACTTCACATTCTTTCTTCTATTTCGTTGGAAATCTTCCAACACAAAACCACCTAAACCATTCAGTCCGCTGTAATAGGCTCGGCCATTGTTTACTTGTGTGAATTGCTGTACAAATTGCTTCAAATACGGGTCAGAAGCAATCATGAAAGTAGTAATCGGAATCTCCAAGCGACGTGCTTGAGCTGCAATGGTAAGCGTTTTGTTTACAATCTTGCGGTCGAGTCCGAAGCTATTTTTGTAATAATTGATTCCTTCTTTTAGGCAAGTTGGTTTGCCGTCGGTTATCATAAAAACCTGCTTGTTTTTAGTTTTTCTTCTACGCAATAAATCCATTGCCAGTTCTAAGCCTGCAACCGTGTTTGTGTGGTAAGGCCCCACTTCGAGGTAAGGGATATCTTTGAGTTGAATCTGCCAGGCATCGTTTCCGAAAACTAAAATATCGAGTGTGTCCTTCGGATATTTTGTACGAATCAATTCGGCCAAAGCCAGAGCCACCTTCTTGGCGGGCGTGATACGGTCTTCGCCGTAGAGAATCATTGAGTGCGAAATATCAATCATCAGTACGGTTGAGGTCTGAATCTTTGATTCACGGTCAACTACTTCCAAATCGCTTTCGAGGAGCATGAAATCATCAATTCCACCATTTATTTGGGCATTTTTCAGCGATTCAGTCATCGAAATTTGGTCGAGTGTATCGCCAAACTGAAACGAACGGATATCGCTGCTTAGTTCATCACCAGTTCCCGTATAAGGTGTGTGGTGGCTACCGCTCGATTTAGTTCGTTTGAGTTTCCCAAAGATTTCGTCGAGCGACTGTTTTCTGATACCTTGTTCACTTTTGGCAGTCATTTTAAAAGTTCCCGCCTCTTGGTTTTCTTCAGTGATATAGCCCTTTTTCTTGAGGTCGTCAATAAAATTGGCCATGCCGTATTCGTCGCTCGTAAGTTGATACTGGCGGTCGAGGTCGCTCATGTACGCAAGTGCTTGGCTCACATCGCCAGCCGTGATGAGTAATAATTGCTGGAAAATATTGAGCAATTGCTCAAATTTATTGTCACCCTTCATTTCGGGTTTAAACTCAGAAAAACGAAAGCCTTTCATGGGGTATTTTTAATCAAAAATTTTCAGAAATGGATATGTCACGATTCATAAACGCTTTTTGTGGTTAGATAGTTTTGTCAAGTCGAAAAAAGCCCAAAGTTGTCAGGAAAACTTTCATAGGTAGAAAAAATATGAAAAGTATTTTATCAGATAAAATAAATATCGGTGGAAATAAATTATCCAAAAGAGGCATTGGCATCACTTTTGGTAAGCTATACTTTCTTACTAAGAGCAGCATTTATGCACATTTGCTACCATTTGATAAGTTTATGGTTGCTACATGATTGATGGTATATTTTTTGAAAACTATATTGCTATATAATTGATCGTCTAAGTGGTTTTTTAAGATGATTACACTTAGTGTACTGTATGGAATTATTATATTGGACAATTTTCAAGATCCCATTTGTTGTAAGATTTCGTTAGTTTTTGCCCTATCAAGTTGCAATCTATTACCAAAATTTTGAATGATAACGTATTTCATGATGAGATAAAGAAAGTTGTGATTATCTGTACTGATAATTCAAATGATTCGAATACCAAATAAGGGTGGTTTTGATGAGATTGTCGGAAAGGTTACACTAATATTACTCAATGTTCAGGCTTTTAAGTATCAGTGAATTAATTGAGAATATCGTTATTGACAGACTTTAGGGGGGGGATTGTATAGGTTTCTCGGTAAGATAGAATAAATTATTCAATAAATGTGAGTATTTCAATTTTACTATGTAAAGTTAATTGTAGTGGTACAATTATTGCTACATATTTAAAATATTTTTGCATAAAAATAGTTTGACCTGTTTAAAATCTTAAAGTTGGGTATTGCCCCCAACCACTTCTAGAAAAAGTAAAATTAATTATTTAATTTACATCGCACCGAAATTTGGTAATGCGATGCCCTTTGATTAAATGAAAATTATTTTGCTATTTTCTTCTGTTCTACGGCGAAAATTTTCATTGAGTTAACCCAATCTAGAAATAGAAATTTTTAAATACGATATTCTGAATTTTTTAATAAATATTAATCATAAATGAAGCTAAAATATACATTTACTATAGCGAAAGGTATAAATTTTAGACTTTCTATCCACAATAGTAAGCTACGATATACATTTTTTTCTATACTATTATTACTGAGCCTCACTACAAAAGCACAGGTTGGGACCGGTAATTTTACTTGGTGGGACGGTACCTCATCAGGGTATCAATGGGCCGCTACTGATGTATCTAGGCAATATACCGTTTCATGCGGTGCTGGGTGCGTAGTAACGGTAACTATGACTATTATAGATCCTAATAATAGGAACGGAGATCCCAATCGCTTAACCCCGCATCCATTTGGTGATACTTCTGGAAGTTGTGGATGGGTGACTGCACCTACGAATGCTAACAGCAACCCAGCAGGGGCTACTGGAACTATTATCGATCCATGGGATTCATCATGCTCGATTGAGGGCGGTACAGAGACGGAGACTGGCGGTGTGTATCTAAATAATTTTCTTACATTCGCAATGGCTTCTGTAACGCATTTGGAGACAGTTACTATAAGATTTACATTTTCAAAGCCCGTATTTCTCTCAAATTTTGCTGTTTCAGATATAGATGGACGCACGCTACTACAAGATAGAACTGCTAATACTGGTGGTACTTTAGATGTAAGAGAACTTCCTGGAAATTCGTTTCAAGATGAAATTCAATTTACAGCAAGTAATTCTTCGGGAAATGTTCCAGTAACAATAACTTATAACGGCGTTGGGTTTGTACTCATTGATACCCCAACACAAACCGCAAAAGCAGTTTATGATGCCACTACTACAAATTTAGCAGCTACGGATCTCAATGGACAAGTTACAGTAAGCACATCTAGTAGAATTACTGAATTTAATGTAATATATTCTAATGGGCCTGAGGATGCTGCTGCTGAACAAGCAAATCCAACATGGTATAGTTGGTGGAGTGGGACACGTGGTGCTACGAATGGTGTATCTGATGATCATGCAATACGTATTTCTGGATTTACTTTTGTAGCATGTCCTGATTTTTCATACACAACTACGAATGCAACAGTTTGTCCAAATGCTAATGCCACTATAGGTGTTGTGCCAGCTAATGGTACATCGCCTTATACTTATAGTTGGACCGGGCCGAATGGGTTTACTTCTACGGCACAAAATCCAGTAATACCTAGTGTAGATGCCTCTAAAGTTGGTACATATTCAGTGACAGTGACGGATGCTAATCAATGTACGGGCACAACCACAGCTACAGTTGCTCTACATACCCCACCGACGGCCGGTATCACTGGAACAGATAACCTAACCTGTGCAGTAACGAGTGTAAACCGAACAGCGACTGGTGGCGGCACGTATGTATGGTCAAGTGGATTAGGTACGAGTGCCTCGGTAAATATTACTACACCAGGTACCTACACAGTAACTGTAACGAACCCAACGAATGGTTGTACAGCTACAGCAACTACGGTAGTGACTCAAAATATCACCGCCCCAACGGCTGGTATCACTGGAACGGGTAATCTAACCTGTGCAGTAACGAGTGTAAACAGAACGGCAACTGGTGGCGGCACATATGTATGGTCAAGTG
>NZ_JBMLRC010000414.1:0-1234 GCF_049241225.1 Emticicia sp. | reverse complement strand
TTCTTCAACTAATAGCCATCACTTAGATTCATCTCGTTTTAAGTACAACCTAATACGGTGAGACTTTTTTTGTTGTTTATATAACTATGAAATGACCCAACAAATGCGTTTGATGCTTCAATCTCAAAAGTCTAGGAGGGCGTGGCTCTAAAGCTATATAATCTTATTCTTCGGCTAATAGTATATTCATCTTAAAGAGATTCTGACCGTTTTAAACTTAAAATGATATTATCAGAATACCTTTTCATCGCTACAATTCATACTACACGAAGAATTGCTGGAATATTTTGAACTGACCGATGTATAAAAAACCAGTGACTCCTACATTTTTTATTTATCTGAAAACAATATTTACTCCCAAAGCATATACGGGTAAAAAGCTGCAATCGAAGAGGTTCTTTGATGAAGAAACCGTAAGAGATTTTCCAATTCGAGTCAAAGCGTGTTATTTAAAAACCAAATGCAGGAAATGATCGAATGAAGACACTGGTAAAATAGTTTATCGCAACTGGGAATGAAACGATGGAAAATATTATGAAGAAAAGTTTTCCTATAGCCTAGATGGTAGCAGACCGCTTTCATATACAACAATTCGCCAGCGATGCGGTTCAACAAATCAGAATAGAACACCGATGGCAAGCCATTGAGCAAAAAAACAAAGAAAGTTAGCCGAGGAAACTAAAGTACCTTTTGTAGCTGTAATAGCAAATGGTGATACGTTGAATCAACTGCTTGCAAGAGGTCCTTATTTACTCTTCAAAAAACAACTGGTTCGGCACTCCGAGAGATTGGTCTACTTCACAAGTCCATAGGTCAGAAATCCTATTTCGTTTATACCCTGATTTTCAGCGAGCCTATCAACTTAGCAGACATCTGATATTTTTATTCATTCAAAGGAAAGAATTAGTGCCTTTAGAAAGTTGGCTCTTTGGTACAATGATGTCGAAAAAGCTGCCTTCAACTCTTTCAATACTATTGCCAAAACCATTGAAAATAATTATGAGAAAACCTTAAATTTCTTTGATAATAAAAACACTAATGCTTCTGCTGAATCCTTCAATGCAAAGATAAAGGTTTTTAGAAATCAGTTTAGAGATGTACGCAATGTAAATTTCTTCCTGTTTAGGCTTTCAAAATTTATGCCTAGTTCCCAACTTTTATGATTGACCCGTTTACATTTCAAGCTATTTTTGAATTGGCTGATGACAAACACAATCGTTATTTTACGCTCAAG
>NZ_JBMLRC010000413.1:2827-6245 GCF_049241225.1 Emticicia sp. | reverse complement strand
GTTACTTTTTGAATTGCTTGAAGTCAAAATTTCTAAAAATATTTTTTTGTAAATCAATAAATTCTCAAAATTAAGATATTCTTAGCAAATTGTTTTAAATTTATTCATTAGGGTGGGGTTTGGAAAAAAATTGAACGCAGATGTTTATGATTTGTTAAGAGTTTAATCATAGAATATTGTAGAAGAAATCTCAAACGTTTACCCTATTCACTCATTCGCTCAATCACTCATTCAAAATTAATTTTCTATGGAATTTTTGCTTTTTCTTGTCGCCATTGCCATCGGAGGAATTGCCGCTTGGCAGATTTTCAATTGGATGTACGGAAAAAAATTACGTGATAACAAAGAAGAACTTCGCCAAGAATCAACGCTTCTGCTCGAACGTATCGAAAAAGTCTTCAAAGTCGTAATGGCCGAAGGATATTTCACCGAAATCTACGACCACAGCAGCAAAAAAGAGTTTATGGGCTTTTTTAAAGTGAATAAAAAGGCATTGGTGGTTTCGAGAGCGAAGGTTTCGGTAGGTTTTGATTTTGGAAAAATGAAAGTAAAGCGAGACGAAACCACCCGAAAATTGGTGGTTGAGCAGTTTCCCGAGGCAGAAATTCTGTCGATTGATACCGATTATAAATTTTATGATATTGACCAAGGTTGGCTCAATAAATTCAACCACGAAGATTATACAAATATCTTGAACGAAGCCAAAAAAGTGATGCAAGAAAAAGCCCTAACCAGCGATTTGCCAAGAGTAGCAAACCGACAAGTAGGGCTAATGATGAGTCAGTTAGCAGCTTCGATGAACTGGGAAGTTGAGTTTAAACAGTTGCCCATTTCTGAACAAAAAACGCTCGCCGAATTTGCTGATTTTCAAGAGGTTAAAGAATAAATTATTTCGATTCTTTGAGAATTTTGAATAATAATTCTGGCTCGTTGGTCGTGATAAATTCAAACTTTTGATTCAGTAAATTTTTCATTTCGGCTTCATCGTTTACCGTCCAAGCATTTAAGATAAGTTTGTTTTTGAGTGCTGCGGCTGCCCAATCAGGGTTCTTTTTGAACACCGAAAAATGATAATCAATACCATCAATTTTATCGGCTAAAATCTGGTCGGGCGATTTATCACCGCTCAGATGTTGGGTGCTTGCATCAGGTTTTATTTCTTCAATTCGCTTCAAAATATCATAATCAAAGCTGATGTAAACCGTAATGGCTTCGGCTTTTAGGTCTTTCACGAGTTTCAAAACCTTCTCAGCAATCAATTTTCCTCTTTCTTTGCTGGCTGATGGTTTGATTTCGCAAACCAATCTCGTGGTGGTATTATTTTCTTTACCAGCCAGAATATATTCTCTCAAAGTAGGTAATTTTTCACCGTTTGAAAGTGGCGTTTTGGCTAATTCTGCATAAGTAGTTTTCTCGATTTCGAGTTTAGTATAATGCGGGTCGTGGTTAATGATGAGCGAATCGTCGAGCGTCATTCTGACATCAAATTCTGAACCTGTGCAGCCCAATCGGATGGCTTCCTTGAGCGATGCTATTGAGTTTTCGGGAAGATTTTGGGCTTTCCACGCTCCACGGTGAGCCACAACTGGATTATTAGCAAATTTGATTTTTGTGGCTTTGGGTTTAGAAACCGTACAAGCATTTAGGGCGATGATAGATGATAGTAAAAGAATGCTTTTTTTCATGTCGTGAAGTTTTTTCGATAAAAGTACGAAATGATGGCTAATTAGATGGGTGGCTTAACGAAAAGATAATCTTAGCTGTATTACATAGAACTAATTTCCCCTCCTTGAAAAAAGGAGGGGAAATTTCAAAAAGTGTATTTCTATACAATATTTAGCGTATTCAACCACTTAGGCTCACTCTTCAAAACTTTGGCATAAATTTCACAACTTTCGTCATGGGCATGGGGTAAATAACCGATACTCATCAAAAACTCATTCACAATTTCGCCGCCCGTAAACTTAAATGTTTTCTTGAAAACCTTTATCCATTCGACTTTTGTTTTTGGGTGATGTGATGCCAGCCAGTTTCCAAACGAACCGTGTTCTTTTTGCAGATTTATAATTGTTTTGGCATTTTCGATGGCGGCATTGACTTTTAGTCTGTTGCGTATAATGCCCGCATCTGCCAAAAGCCGTTCACGGTCAGCTTCGGTGTAGGCGGCTACTCTCTGAATATCGAAATTATCGTACGCTGCTCTGAACGAGGCTTCTTTTCTGAGAATAGTTTCCCAACTTAATCCAGCTTGATTGATTTCAAAGATAAGTCGGCAGAAAAGTTCGTTATCATCATGAATCGGAAAACCGTATTGGTGGTCGTGGTAGGCTTTGTGCAAGGCTTGACGCTCGCCCGACATTGATTTGATAGCTGTGCAATAGGACATTTTTGGTTGAGGAGAACGATTATTGTATAAATTCTTTTTCAACCGTGAAGTTATGGTTTTTTGTAGGTTTGGTGAAAGGTTTTATGATTCTTTGTCTGTATTTCTCTATAAGTATAACAAGAGGCTAAATTTATAAAAAATCAAGCCTCTTGTTGATTGAGAGGTTTACTCACAGGTTTTTATTTCCGCCTTGAAAACTGGGGAAACATTACTAACATTAAATCCTGGTAAAAATATGATTGATTTGCCCGCTTGATAGCTAATTCTGGCTTCTCCTGTATGGTTATTGGTTGCTGTTATGGTATCAGTCGCTTTTTGCACAGATGTTCCAAAAGAGACATCATTTTTGGGACTCGTTAATGATAAATCTTTTGGATGAATTGTCAAAGGTATTGCGTTGATAATGCCATCTACAAAAGGAGCTATTGAAACTATCTTTATTCGGTAGCTTTCGCCATGTTCTATATTTAGCGGAATCGTACAGATTATATTGTTGGTTGTATTGTTGGTGCCAATAACTTGAGAATTATCAAATTTACCATTCTTATCTGATAGAATTACTTGAAATAAGTTTTCGTTCGAGAAATTACCAGTTGTTGTAAAAGCCACCTCAAAAGTAGAGCCTGCACAAAGCTCTGTTTTTGAAATAATTGCTTGCGAAATTGTTGAAGCATTGCCAACAATAGTGAAAGTTGTAACTATCGGCCCATATACTAAATTACCCTGTTTATTATCTTGTGAATAGCCAGTTACTGTCAAAGTGTAAGTTCCTGCTGGTAGAATTTCTCCTCTAATTGCAGTTCCTTCATTATCAAACATGGCGTATGGCTCTACATTTTGAAGCGTTTCCCAAGTTCGAGTGCCATTAGAAAGAATCATCGTAACGCTTTCAACGGGAATTCTTGAACATACTGGGCGAACCAAAATTGATGTGGGCTTTGTGTTCTGATTAATACTCATTCCATCTGTCAGAGCAAATAAATACTGGTGAGGATTGCCCGATAAAACGTATGAATATTGCAGTATTTGTGT
>NZ_JBMLRC010000413.1:0-2727 GCF_049241225.1 Emticicia sp. | reverse complement strand
GTTGGATTTATTGTCAGCAGAAAACTGCTTGTGGCTGTTCCTCCTCTTAAACCAACAGCAGTTAAAGTAATAGTAGATGTACCAGTTTGACCAGTGGTAGTAGTAATCATCAAAGTGCGATTCGCCCCCGTACCTTCGAAAGTATATGTAGGTGTAAGGACTGGATTGCTGCTAGAAGCACTGAGTGACGCATCTGTATCTCCTCCCAAAGTAATTATAATGTTATTAATATTTTTACCTTCGCATATAGTTTGATTAGGTACAGTACTTAAAGTAGTAGGATTAGGAGAGTCTACGACCGTGGATAGTGGAATACTACTACAATTATTAATGCTTAGAATGATATTGGTATAGTTTCCGCTTGTTAAGTTGGATATAGTAAGATTACCATCTGAATTCGATGTTGCACTTATATTTTGAGTAATACCTTCATTTCGTTGAAAACTTATACTATATGTTTTGTTTACAGCCAGTCCAGTTATCGAAATGCTACCATCTGTTCCTCCGAAGGTAGTTACAGGAGAAGTATTGTTTATCCTTGGATTCGGTAAGTCACCAATACGAATGGTGGGAGAATACATCACCGTGCAGTTGCCTGCTATAAGGGCGAAGTCTGTATAAATGCCAGGACTCAAATTCGATAGAGTGAAGCTTCTTCCTCTTGTACCTGTTACTGTTATATTCGAACTTTGAGCATCTCCATTCTTTTTGTAATTTAAAGTATATGTGCCTGTATTAACAGAAGTACTAAATACGATACTGCCATTGCTGCCAGTACAAGTTGTAGGATTAGTAATTGTAGTAGCAGAAGCACCTCCTGCTAAATAAATAGCACCAGCAAAAGTTGCTTCGCATGTACCATAGTTTATTTTAAAATCGCTATAATTACCTTCTGTTAAGTTGTCAATTAGGCAAATGTGTCCTCCTCCTTGATTATATACAGACACTGTTCCTGTTTGACTCACACCATTTCGCTTATAAGTCATAGGGTATGTACTTAACGGAGCTGTAAAACCCATATTAGTATTAAATACGATTATTCCTGAAAGTGTACAAGATGCATTTCTTGAGTTGAGTACACTGATTAATTTTGCTTCGGATATAGTAACATTTAAATTGACAGTTTGTGGCCAACAGGATTTTTTGATTGTCAAGGCATAAGTTCCTAAAGATAGATTTTCTCCAATAGTCAATTGTCCAGAAGCATTACTGGTAAGCGTTTGTGGTGTGCCATTCGCACCTAAGGTTACTATATATTCAGTATTTGCTCCTAAGTTGAAAACTATAATGCTTCCGTTGTCAAGTGTGGGGCAATTAGAAGGAGCAACTCCTAAAGCGTTAATAGCTGATGTTGATGGTTGTTGGAATGAAAACCCACCTCCATTTAAGTCTTGAATTATACCCGTATTACTGGTAATCGTACTAATAAGAGAATTGGAAGAGGGTGGAGGATTTGAAACGATTAGTAAGCCAGCGTTATTGAATGTAGCTCCTGTTTCTGTTTTTATAGCACATGTGCTTAAACTCTTGATGATTCCACAAGAAGTATTATTAAAGCGGCCGCCATTTACCCTTATATAATATGTAGAGTTACAAGTATTTTCTTTCAAAAGTATCTGACCAGAATTTTCTAATAAAGCACTGGTATTATTAAGTGAAATCCCGAAAGAACTTACAGACCCAATTGTAAGTTCTGCCCCTGTATTATTTTTAATAATACCTTGGTTTTCAATTCCTACTCCTACATCTGTTCCACCACTTATTAACAACTTTCCATTATTATTAATAGTACCATTGTTAATAACTGCGTAACGAAAGTTAACAGTAACTACACCATTACTAATGGTCAATTGGCTGTTGAGTGTAATATTTAAAGATGTATTTGAGGAAACAATCAAGGCTTTAACGATGGCATCGGTGGTTGTGATTTCAGGATATAAGCCTGCGGTTACATTTATCTGCACAATATCTGTTGCAGTAGGTACACCCGAAGGACTCCAGTTAGTGGCTGTATTCCAGTCTGAAGTGCCTGCCCCTGCGGTCCAAGTTTTATTAGGAGCTTGGGCTAATGTTGTGTTTAGACCTAACAGGCAAAAAGCAATAATAATAAGGCCAATTGATTTTTTTAAAATTAGTATAGTATTCATCATTATTTATGTTGTGGTTTAAACAGTCTGATAGTGTCACACTCATACAAATTTTAAAATATGAGGCATTAACAAAAAGAGACTACAAATACCTTTGCGGTATGAGTTTTTTATAAATGATTAAGATTGCATTTGGTCATTAATCACACTACAGGTCGTATAGATTTATTATAGATATTCTTGTTTGAGTATATTCACTATAACATATGGAGTACAAATATTGATTATTCCAAATTGTTTTTTTTCGTTCATACCGTGAATGGTAGCTTTTTATGCGTGACTGGTAAGAATAATTACGCAGATTATTTACTAAGAAGAAATACAGATTTACAATGCCTATCAACAAATGCGTAATTGAATAGCATATACGAGAAAAAGAGAGTGAAGTTTTGAGAAAAAATATGTAGAGATACGAAGTTTCAAGTATCTTTTATGAAGAATCTTTCTTTACCTGATAGGAAGGATAAATTACCCGCAGCTATTTTTAGAAATTATAAAATATGATTGTTTTTGAAATCATATTTGTCAGGAATGTCGACTGCATCATATGCTTAATAAATATAAAAAGTAGCTCCGAGGG
>NZ_JBMLRC010000412.1:0-2956 GCF_049241225.1 Emticicia sp. | reverse complement strand
TTTCAACATTTGCTGATGCCTACGTACCTGTTCCACACTGTCAACTTCGTAAACATCTTGGATGTGGCGATTACCTTCGTATTCGGTGGCGATATAGCCATCATAGCCATGTTTTAATAGTACGGCCACAACTTCATTATAAGGAATACTGTATTCGGTACAGTCCTCCAACATTTCAAGACATTTGCCATGAATGTGAACGATTCTATCGATATGAGGCACCAAACTTAGGGGATTTACGAAAGTATTATGGCGGGAAAGTTCTGCAACGGCCATATCTATACGTCGATTACTCATTCTTGAAACCTCAAAAATTGTATATTCCGCCATAATCCCTTTTTCGTGTTGTTCACACACAAATTTTGCAATTTCGGGGTCAGCCCCATTGCGTATCATTCTATCTACTTGCACACGTGGTAAACGTCGGCAAAAACCACCCATATCTGGGATAAATCCAAAATGTTTAGTTCCAGTTCTTTCCATTACATCCCAGTGGCGTTCCATCCAGGCACTGTTGATATTCCACGGAGCATGTACTTCAATTCCCAATTTAATGTCGTGGTCTTCCGCAAAAGGAATTACTTTTTCGATGATTTGGGGCGTAGTATTCACAATCACACGAATTACTTTAAAACCCAATTTATGGGCAAATCGAATATCTTGCTTAAACGATTCTACGGCTTCGTCGTCTGACCAATAATGTCCTTTTTTCTTATTATAATCCAAAAACATATCGTGGGCAACTGGCGTAACTTTATACTTATCCATCCATCCAAACCATTGGTCAACAAAGGCATCAGATGGAAGCTTTGGGCAACCAGGTACACTTTGCTCACCTACTATTTCTATCCCCGTAGCACCAGTAGCTGCCGCCGCAGCGATACAATCTTCGAGGTTCATTTTTTTTAGGAAAAACTCTTCCTGGTAGCTATAAAGACTTACAGCACGTTTGATATTTGAAGACATATATTATAGTTTTTGAATATTTAAAAAAAGAAAATTTAATTAAGGTTTTCTAAGTAGAAAAATGCTTTTTCATGATATTGAAAATTCTAATTATTTATATCTGAAAACCTTAAAACGTATAACTTTAAACTCTTCGGTAGCTGGAAACGCAACCGCTGCCATGCTTGGGTCTTTTTTAAAGCCAAAACCAGCATCTCCGCCCATACTCGTAAAAGATTCATCACCGTTGAGCCTACGAGTTACTTTCCAAATGTCATTTTCAAAATACCCCTCTTCCATCACTTCAATATCCAAAAATGGCATGGCAGGATTGGGCGTTTTTGCTTTTAGTTCAATATTGAAGTATTTTCCAATAAGAATAAATTCATCTTTACCAATGTTAATGAGTATTCCACCTGCTACCTCTGGCTTTGGGTCTTTTGAAGGAAAGCCCGCAAAAACCAAATTAAAATCAATAATTGTTTTGCCAATATTGGCTTGAATGGAATAATCGCCTAAGTTGAAATTTTGGATAGGCTTATTTTTATCCAATAATATTCCTACCATTTTATCAGTACTTTGATACTTCAAAATAACATCTTTAACCTTTGAAAGTGCCTTGTAAGCAGGCGTAAACGGGTCTTCTTCTGGGGTCATATCATCAATACCAAAAGGTGAGAAACCTATTATTTCTTGGCTTCCAAAGGCATACATGGCTTCAAAAGTAGCCGAGCTGTTATGTCCAATTTCAGGAATAAAAACAGGATTGCCCTCTCTTCTGTACGTTTCTATTACTTCATTGGCTCCAGATATATAAATATCAGGAACAATCATATCAATGGCAGGAGCAGCCAAACGCCAAAAGTCTAAGGTGTGTGGCACTGGCCCACCACTCGGGTATTTGCCAGGATAGCCCAATTTTGGCTGTTTTATCCAAGCATTAACGTACATCGGAATCGGATATTCTGATTTTCCTGCCTCGGCAACTGCACCCATAAAACGAGCGTAATGATAGGCACTGAATAACTCTTCCGTTAAGAAACTTAAGTTTTTCCAGTCGGTAGTAGTTGTATCACTTTTGCCGAAGACTTCCTCCCAATTACCTTTTGTTTTACTGCCATTTGCTTTCCATACTTTTTCTAATTCTGGCTGTAATTTATTGTTTTTTAGATAGTTGAATACTTCTGCTGGCACTTCTGATTGGTACAATTTATCGGCTGTATAATCACGTGGTGAGTAAAATAAACCCACCTCATTTTCGATTTGAGCCATGATAACAGTTTGCTCCTTTTGGTCAAACTCTTTGATGTGTTTCATCAAAGCTTTGAATGCACGTGCATCTGCTTTCATTGTTTCTTCACCAAAAGCAGAAAGGATTTGAAGATTTTTCCCGTTTTTATCCTTGGCATAAGGGTATTTATCCGAATCATGTTTTACCCAACTTGGCACATAAGTAGAATAGCCATTTTTCCATGTGCCAAACCACAATATGACCAATTTTAGATTTTGCTTTCGAATGCCAACAATCATACTATCCACTAAAGAAAAATCGAATTCTCCTTCCGTAGGCTCTAACAATTCCCAATAAACAGGTGCCACGACCGTATTGAGATTTTTCTTTTTCAGTTGTTCCCAGATTGGACGCATGTAGTTCGCATTTGAAGAAGACGAATTATGTAGTTCTCCTCCCAAAATCAAAAAAGGCTTTTCATTCACAATAAGTTGTTTTGAATTTCCTTTTTTTTGCAAATGAGGAATCATACTATTTTTACGCCCCACTTCATTTAAACGGTCTTTCTTTGTCGGCATTTGGGCATTTAGCCCGCTAACAATTAAGATAAAGCCCATTGTCGTTATGAATAATCTATTCTTCATTTTCAGCATTAGTTAGATTAAAATTGACATACGTATTCGCTGTTAGTTGCTACAGTTACCATTCCACTATCGTCGAGATTCTTTTTTTAGGAAAAACTCTTCCTGGTAGCTATAAAGACTTACAGCACGTTTGATA
>NZ_JBMLRC010000411.1:0-1930 GCF_049241225.1 Emticicia sp. | reverse complement strand
TACACGAAATAGAGCAGTGTGATGGTATTATCTTGTCAGGTGGCGAAGATGTACATCCAAGTTTATATAACCGACCTGAGTTTTTGAGTTTATGCAATCCAAATTTCATGGACGAACGCCGTGATGAATTTGAATGGAAAGTGTGTGAGTATATCTTCAAGAACCAAGTCCCAGTTTTGGGCATTTGTCGAGGTTTACAATTGGTAAATGTATTTCTTGGTGGCACGCTTATTCCAGATTTACCGACTGCTGGCAAAGAAAATCATTCAAAGTATTTTGAAGGAAAAGACCGTTATCACAACATAGAAATTATTCACGATTCCGAACTTTCAAAAATTACCAATATTGTATTTGGGGATGTCAACTCGGCACATCACCAATCGGCGGATATTATTGCCAAACCGCTAAAAATCAATGCATTATCTGATGATAGAGTTGTAGAAGGTTTGGAGTTTGACTTCGCCGATTCTGTTGGGTTCGGCTCCGCTCACCCAACAGAATCTGACTCATTAACTTCGGTGGCTGAGCGAAGCCGAAGCCAGCGAAGCCACTATTTAATGCTCGTACAATGGCATCCCGAACGCATCATTAATGCCGAACAAAATAATTTTTCTTATAAAATTCGACAAAATTTCGTCGAAAACATTCAATCAAAAATTCAATAATGACACTCGATTCTTTTCTAAAAAAACTCAACGAGACCCCTCAAGAAGTAGCATTTACTGATACTATGGCTGTTGTGGAAGCACTCTATGATTTTACGCCAACGGCTTTCCAAAATGGAGATTTACACAATGAAGCTGGACAAAACTCTGGCTCATGCAAATTATTTTCATTCGCAAAACTTCAAAATTTTTCGGTAGAACAGACCCTTGCTTGCTTTGGTGATTTTTACCGTAAAGATGTACTCGAAAACCCCGATGCAACGAACCATCAAAATATCAGAAACTTTATGAAAACTGGTTGGGAAGGAATTTCTTTTGAAAGTCAATCTTTAACTGAGAAAAAATAAAACAGCGAAACGAAATGTGGACACCTGCGGAGGTGTGCCACATTTCCTAAATTTGACAACTCTTTGAGAGTTGTCAAATTTTCTCGCCAATCGGTAAACCAATAGATTTTAATAAAAGCGAAGCATTGAAGCTCTTACAAACGCCTTCTTTTATCAAATAATCGAATAATAATTCGCCGTTTTCGGTAGCGTACTCGAAGTAATAATTTTTTACTACATCGGGGTACTGCTCCGAAATTTCAGTCATACGCAAATCGTGAGTAGCCACCATTGCATACGCATTCGAATTCACGATTTTCTCCAACAAAGCCATCGAGCCCGCCAATTTATCTTCCGAATTTGTGCCTCTTAACATTTCATCAATCAAAAACAGAGCATTTTCATTAGTATTGATTGCCGCCAAAACGAGCTTAATTCGCTCAATTTCTGCCTTAAAAGTTGAAGCATTTTGCTGAATAGAATCTTTGATTCGCATATAGCAAATCAGTTTTATACCATCACTTACACTCATTTTCTTGGCAAAAACTGGGCAACCAGCATACGCCAAAATGATATTTAGCCCAACTGTACGCAAAAATGTACTTTTACCTGACATGTTTGAGCCAGTAATGAGCGTTAATCGATTCTTTTCGTCAAAATCAAAGCTATTACAAACTACATTTTTGGTGTTGATGAGTGGATGCCCCATCTCTTGCCCGTATAATTTGAAAGTTTTACTACTATTTATTGTAGGAAAACACCAATCAGGCTTATTGAAATGCAAGTTTCCGATGCTGGCGTAAAGCTCAAAAACACCAATTACATCGAAAATTTTCTCAAAAAAATCTGGGTTTTCTTTCAGCCACGCCCTTAGTTTGATTAACTGAACTGGCTGAAAAGGAGTAGCCAAAGTCAAGAAAAGCGAAGCCAACATATTGC
>NZ_JBMLRC010000410.1:0-2136 GCF_049241225.1 Emticicia sp. | reverse complement strand
TCGGACATATTCCGTTGGTTTTCAGCGACCAAACTTTCCTTGACCATCTTTATGGCGGCATTTATTGGGCTGCTACTGGAAAAGGTTTATAATTTTATTTAGATAAGACTGGTGGAATTTGAGATTTGACAACTTTTAAAAAGTTGTCAAATCTAAGCATTATTAATTGCTGAAATATCCATACTTATCGCTTCATTTCTTTCTCAATACTTTCTTTGTAAGTAAAAAAGTCAACTTGAAGTGTGTGCCGAGGAGTTTGTTTGTAGCGTTTAGCGAGCTTCTGTTTGTCTTCTTCGATAGATTTTAGCATTGCCTCTTTTGATGGTAACTTACTTTCTCCTTTGATGATTTTGGCAATCCACTTGGCTTGAATTTCGGCCAAAGGCATGATTGCCCCCAAAGGCTGAATCAAAGCCAAAAAGAATAAGTTTTTGTAGTCAGGGTGAATGACCTTTTTGTAAAGTCGAATATCGTTGGTTTCTTCTACATCAAATTCGGCGTAATGTTTCAAGAATGGAAAAGTAACTTTATAGCCAGTTGCATAGATAATCATATCAAAATCTTGCTCTGTTCCATCTTCAAAAACTACCGTTTTCCCTCTAAATTCTTTGATATTTGGCTTGAATTTTATCAAACCTCGCCCCGAAAGGTTTAGTAAATCTTGCGAAAGTGTTGGGTGTTCGCTCAAAACTGGTCGGTTTGGTTTCGGCACTCCATAATCTTCTTGTTTGCCACGGGCCAGCCACAAGGTTGTATTGAGCAAAAAGCGTTGTAGCCAAAGTGGTAGTTTGGCGGTCAGTGGATTTGCCAGATTATCGAAAGGAATACTCCAAATCCAATTGGGTGTAATATACGC
This sequence comes from Emticicia sp., assembly GCF_049241225.1. Lineage (NCBI taxonomy): Bacteria > Pseudomonadati > Bacteroidota > Cytophagia > Cytophagales > Leadbetterellaceae > Emticicia > Emticicia sp. The sequence continues at coordinate 1,280 of NZ_JBMLRC010000410.1, read as the reverse complement.
ACCACTTCGAGTCGAAATTACGACTTTTCCTGTGTGCAAGCGAGCGGCTTCGCACGCAATATCAACGGCAGAATTTCCGATTCCTACCACTAACACATCTTTATTTTGTACTTGCTCGACTTCACGGTAATAATGCGAATGAAGGATTTCGCCAGTAAATTCACCCTTAAAAGCAGGAGTTGGAAACCGTGGATTCCAATGGTGTCCGTTGGCTACAATAACATACTGATAATCAAAAGATTGCCTATTATCGAGCGTGACATTATATGTACTGTCAGCATTTCTGACAACATCAACAACTGAGGTATTAAAAGTGATATGTTCACGTAATTTGAAATGTTCAACGTAGCTTTCAAAATACTCAATTATGTCAGAATGGTGCGGAAACATCGGGTAATCATCGGGCATCGGAAAGTCGGAGTAAGCCATCACGACACGATTGGTGTTGATATGTAAACTTCGATAAGCCGATGATAGCCCGTTATCATTATTGAATCGCCAAACCCCACCAATTTTTGAGCCTTTTTCAAAGCAGTCGAATGATATTCCTTTTTCTTTTAAAGCTTTTGCGGCAGTAATGCCCGAAGAACCAGCTCCAATGATACACACTTGTTTCATAGCAGTTTTAGAGAATAGAGTTAAAATCTTAAAAGTAAAGTAAAAAATCTTAATTACCAGCCGATAATTAGGCTTTTATCTAAACTTTATTAACTTTGCTCAATATTATTTAAATCCTACAAAATAAGTATTTAATGCCATGAAAAAGATTTCTATACTTTCAATTTTATGTATTAGTTTATCATTAAGTACCTATTCACAGGCAGTAAAAGACCCAATTGGACCAGTTTTTTATGCCTATGCTTCACAAAATATTAGCTATCCTGTTGGTGCTATTAGAGGAAGCATTTATGGCCGAGTTTATGCATCTTTTGAAGTAAACTCAACAGGAAAAATAAAAAATGTCAATGTTATTTACCCATTGGTAAGCCAAAAAGTTAGTAAATCGTTGGGTTTTGAAAATGAAATCGTAAGTGGCTTATCTAAAATCCCTAAACTCAATCATGTAGAGGCAGGAAAGTATATTCTGCCAATTGCATTTGTTTATAAGAATATGTATTATGGCGATGTAAACTATCCCACAAATAGAATTTCGGAAGATTATTTCTCGAAAGATTTCAAATTTTTACAAGAAATTCAAATTACTGCTCGAAGTGACCAATTTCGCTCGCTTCGCCCCTTCTCCAACATTCCGCCGATGAGTAGGCAGATTGTTGATTACT
>NZ_JBMLRC010000409.1:13019-26018 GCF_049241225.1 Emticicia sp. | reverse complement strand
AATATTTATATATAGATTTATATCTATTAAGTATATATGTTATAATAGTTTACTGTATTCCTACTCACACACTCGGCTCTCTATTCACTTTGTTTCCCTCTCGCCTTCACTATTCTTACTTCCTTGACTATACTTACATCTCACCACTCTCGTATAATTATTTCTGCGTAGAAATTATGTATCAACTGTGTTAGTGACTCCTTTTATCCTTTCTGAGAATTGAATAAAAAATTTTATCTGATACATTGTGCATGAATATCAAATTCTCAGAAAGCTCAAAAATGGCATTTTTGGCCAGTTTAAAGTCTTTACCAACGTTTTAAGCAAAAAACTTTCAATACGGAATATCATAACTTTAGATTTGAAAGAATGAGAATATATATAAAATTCTCAATGGATATCATAAAATTATTCTAATGAATTGTATAAAGAGAATTTACAAATAATTAACAATCAATTAGTTATGAGAATTTCTGTGTGTTGATAACTGACTTTGAAAACATTCAAATGTATGGTTTTCGGAAAATAAAATCCACAAATGCAGAAAAATCCACGTGGAACATTTGTGGAAAAGTATCGAATACTTGTGAATATCCGTTTTAAAGGAATTGAGTCCCCTATCGAAATATTGATTATTTACTCTAACAAACGATTATTCTGCAAAAAGAGCACGGTATCTAATTGCAATGGCAAAAGCTCCATTTCAGATGATACCGTGCTCTCTATATTTCAGATTAAGCTTATTTTTAAGAAGTTATAAATATTCGATTCTAAGCTCAATTGAATTTAGCTCATAAATGCCTTTAAAGCTTTGGGTTTACGTCCAACTTTCTTACGCATCTTTACTTTCTCCGGGCGTTCTTTTATTTTTTTGTCTTCAAAGAATACTCCAAGAGCTTCAATGATTATATCTTTCTGAGACATCCCTTCCCAATATCCATAGTCTTTCATTTGTTCAACCAGTTCATTCGGGCAATCGAAAGTTACTTTAGTTGAAGGCCCAGAATCTTGAATTGCATTTAATATGTTATTGGCCGGGTTGGTAGCAACATTTTCTGTTGCCTTTCCAGTTGGCACCAAGCTTTCAAAGGTGAAGTTTTTATTTTTTGCCATTTTATTTATTTTTTACTTTAAGTCCATTAACTTATTACGTTTTCTTAGATTACTGTTGTTTTAAGCTTGCTAAGATTTCCTTAGTAAGATTGTAGTAATCCATTGCACCATTACTATCCGGAGAATATGAAAAGATATCTGTTCCATTAGCTTGTGCTTCCGAAACCGCAATATTGTCACGGATTGTTGTCTTGAAAAATTTATCACCCAATTGTTGTTTGGTTGCTTCTATCAAATCATTGCTGAGTTTCTTGTTTATCTTTGGGTTGTATCGAGTAGCAAAAACACCACCTAAATGAGTATTTGGACTAATCTGTTGTAGCTCTGAAGAATAAATCAAGAAATTTCGTAAACCCTCATAACTCAAAAATTCGGCTTGAAGTGGAACCAAGTACATATCGCAAGCAATGAGAGCAATACGAGTCATACCCGAAAGTGTCGGTGGACAATCAATCATGATAAACTCATAATTTTTCTTTACCTTATCGAGTAATAGTTTTAAGTTGAATGGGAATACTGGCGATGCCTTAATGGTATCTTCTTTAGAATTAAGTTCGGCCGAGCTTGGCAATAAATCACCAATAGGAGTTTCAATGGCTACGGTATCAAACGCTAGTTCGCCAGTCAGATAATTGCCTACATGATTTCTCCCTACTTGAGCCTCTTGTACTCCGAAGCAACGGGTTAAACTTGCTTGCCCATCGAGGTCAATGAACAATACCCTCGCTCCTGCAAATTTCTGAAACGCCGCTCCTAAGTTTTGAGTTGAAGTGGTTTTACCTACCCCGCCTTTGTTGTTAACTACGCTAATAATCATTGGATATGAAAGAATAATATTTACCCGCAATATATGGCAAATAAAATATATCAACAATATCAATGTAATTAATTTTATCCACAGTATTTTAAAATAAGAAAATATCAATCAAAATATAATTATATATAATTTAATACTTTTAAATCATATAAATTTATATATAGCTATAAATGTTCTATTTTAATGATTATTTTAAATAGTATATTTTATTTATAATGTAATAAAAAATCCATATAAATAAATAGTTTTATTTTTTCATTTATTATTAAAAATACAATATGTTTATTTTTAATAAAAATTATAATAATTAATAAAAAGTATATATGCATTAAAATGTTATGTAATAAATTAATTAATAAAAAGTATTGTTAGTATATAACTAAATATATGTCACAACAATATAAATCAGTATAAATAGTATAATAAAAACTTAAAGTTAGTTGTTTGAGTGCTTGAAAAAGAGGCGTTTTAAAGGGTTGAATTTTTGTGAAATGATAAGATACCTTACTGAGTATGTTGAGGTTGTTTTAAGCGTGTTTATGGCGGTAAAAATGAGGGCTACTTTGCTTATAAATTGGATGGAAATATCTCGCATTGGCAGAAACTGTTGTTTGAGAGAAGAATTAGTCAGATTTAGACAAAAATATAGGCAATTTGTGTAGTCATAAAACGCAAAAAAGAAGAAAGTCACCTTCCTCCTTTTTTGTGTTTTGTAAAAATCGGTAACTTAAAATTTGAGTTTATTTAAAATAGAATCCGCTTGGAGCTATCTCAGTTTTTACTGAATCGATTAGTGTTCCAGATGTTTGGTATCTGAAAACATAACCAGCTTGAACGTATGATGGAATTATACTTGCATAAACTTGACCACTTTTTTTGTCGAAACCTACCGAGGCAAAAGAGCGATTGATAATAGTCTTTTGTGTTTGGCTTGCGATATCAAGTGCAACAACAGTTCTATTGTATGAATAAAACAAAGTCTTTTTGTCGTCGCTAATAGATAAATTACTTGGATTTTTAGTTGCGTCACTTCCTGCTTTAATTGTAGTTTCAATACTTTTTGTAACAGGATTAAATAGTACAAGGTTAGGACCAGCAGTCATCCAAATTTTATTGGAAGCATCTAAACTAAAAAAACCAGGATGTCTTCCTACTTGGACAGTACTTGAAATTTCATCTTTTTGAATATCAAGAATTGTGATGAACGTTGAGCCATCATAGATTGAACCAAGATAGGCAGAGTTCCCTACAACAATGATACTTTCACAAGCATTGCTGATTGGGATTTTCTTGGTCACGGTGTTGCTCACTAAATCTACTACGGCTACATAGCTTGTTTTATATTTGTAGTCGGCATTTGTACCGAAGCAAGTAATGTATGCTTTGTTAGTACCTACTTTAGCAACATCTCTCGGATTTTCAATGTCGGTCTTGATGGTAGCGATTGATTTGAAAGTTCGAGCATTGACTACTTCAACCAAATCTTTTCCTGCCGTTGAGTTATCTACCAATATTAATCCTTTATCATCTACTTCTCCGTAGCCCGCTACACCACCAGCAAGCGATTTGTTATTCTCCTTCATAAATACATCTAATGTGGCGGTTTTACTATTGCGGCTAATCAATGAAACTGTTCCGTTATTACTGCTAAAGTTACCTTCATTAATTACAAATACGCCTTCATCATAAGGCTGGGTGGGAGTGCTTTCTGTTTTCTCGCAAGAGCTAAGTGCGAGTGTCGTTAGTGAAATCAAACTAAGATTTCTGAATGTGCGTGTTGATAAAAAATTGTCTAACATTTTCTTTGGGCGGACCTACCGCAATTTTCTGTGAATAATTATTTTATATAAAGTGTGTGAATTACTGATGAAAATTAAACACTGCCGCTACCTGAAAATTGATGCCAGGCATAGCGTTGCGTTTGACGTTGGGATAAACTGTGTTTGTAAGATTATTAGCTTGAAAAATCAAGTTGGCATCTTGAGACATAATTTTGATTTTGTGTGTAAAAGTTGTGTTGAGGATAAAGTATGGCGGAAAAGGCTGACCAGAGTGGTCGAAGGTAAAATATCGAGTAGAATTAAAGCTGCCTTGAAGGCTTATATTCCATAGTTTTTGACCGTAATAAATACTACCTGAAACTGCATGGCGAGGTACATAAATCAGTTGCTTACCGATGAGGTCTTGGGCGTAAACATCATACACCTTTTGTTGCGAAGCATGAGTCAATGAATAAGCTAAAATTAAGCCCGCAGAGCGTAGTTGTAGGAAGTCATTGTATTTTAATGATGAGTTTATTTCTAAACCTTTACTCAAGACCTGTTGGAGGTTTTCAACCCTGTAATTTTTTTCTGGGTTCCAGTACGTCCAGTTATCAATTAAGTTATGAAAAGCATTTATCGAAATAGAAGATTTGAAGTACTGCCCATGTAATTGTTTGTAATCAAATCCAATCTCTTTATTGAATCCGTTTTCGGGTTGAATAGCAGGATTACCCAGAACTTTCCAATAACGTTCGTTCAATGTAGGAAGTCGATAACTACGAGCAACATTGCCCAAGAAATCTAATTGACTGATTTTATTCGTAAAAAGATTATAATTTAATCCAAATGCGGGTGTAAATGGTGCTTTGTATCGACTTGAAAAAGCTTGTCGAAGGTTTAAAGTTGTTATGAGCTTATTTGTTTTTCCATTAAAATGAAATGCTTTACGAATAAGTGCGTAGGCATCGCCCCTATTTTCATGGATAATTGCAGGCCCATAACCGTCAACTCTGGTGGCATAATGAACGAATTCGCCCCCAGTTCTGACGATCAGACCATTCTGCTTTGCAGTTGTTTTATGGCTAATAAAGTCGTGTTCGGTTCGAATGATGTATCTATCAGTTGAGGCATGGCTTGGATTTTGGAAGTCACCTTTGCCGTAATCTAAAATATCTCTGATAAAGCCCAACTTTACAGAAGTATTGTCAAGTTGAGTGCCTGTGATAATACGATAGGCCTGTGTCTGAGTAATTTCTCTAAAATCAACGATATTTGGCTGAATGGTTAGTTTATTATCGGTAAGCCAAGCATTCAGGTAAATAAGTCGATATGACGATGGTTTATTCGTATTAAATCTAAAATATAAATCCTGTACGAATCCTTTTTGGGTTGTCTCCGAAGGTTCAATTGAATATTCTCTTCCGTTATTGTCGGTTCTTACAGCATCTACTGGAGCAATTTTACCATTGAAATTTCTGATGTTTCCGCCATAAAATAAGGTTTTTCCACTTAACGAACCCTTTTGAAATGATTTACTGAAACGTGTACCAGCATTCAAATTTCCACTTCTAAAACTCCCGTATTGTCCGCCAATAATAGCATTAATGCCTTTGTTATTCCAGTTAGGTACAGAGCTAAGTAATATGCTTCCACCAACAGCATCGCTACCTACACAACTTGCCGATGAACCGTATTGAATAGCCATTTGGTCAAAGCCCATCAGTGGAATAGTAGATAAATCTGATAGTCCGACGGTCGGTGAATTGATATTCAAACCGTTCCATAAAACTGCCGTGTGGTTTGCTGAAGTGCCACGAAATGATATGGTTGTGAGCTGCCCAGAGCCGTAAGATTTGAGAGCAATTGGTGCCTGAAATTGTAAAAATTCGGAAAGGTTTTGATACTGAAATCGAGCCAAATTGATGGAGTCAATTTTCTGAACTTTAAGACCAGCCATGAACTTTTCGGTGGAAAATCCGAATACTTGAACTTCACTCAACTGCTGACAATCTTTACAATCTGTCGGCAAATTTTGTTGTGAAAATGCTCCTACTGATATGCTCAGTCCCCAGCCTAAAAGCAACATTTTTTGAATGTTTTTTGGGCGATAACTAACCATTTTTTTGATACGCCGTAGTGCAGCGTTTGATGGATTTTGCATCAGAAAATGAATAAAAGTTTTGTGCAAAAAGCATCAATCAAAGACCAATAAGTCAGCCAGCCGATGCTATTCGACAAATAAAAAAACAAGGATTTTTATTATGATTCGCAGCATTGCTTTTCCTCCGAAAGCAAATGATACACGTAAATTACGGCAGGTCTCCTGACTCACCTCACTGATTGCAACACCTTCCCGCTCAATTCAAAAGCAGTGGTAAAGCTAAGTATGCCATAGACAAGGCAATCAGTTTTCAGAACAAAAAGTTCTGAAGAGGTTTACAGTTGCGGGGACAGTTCTCGGTTGGAGCATTGCTGCTGGACGAGATTCCCTATTAAGCTAAAAGCACAAAAGAAGATTATGCCGATAGCACCGTAATTCAATACAAAGGTAATGGAATAAATTTGATTTGAAAAAGAAGAGTATAATATGTTGGATGGTGGAGGAAAAAAAAACAGCCAAAACAAACGATATGTGTTTTGGCTGTCCAGTTAATTTTTAATGAATCTCAATTTGGGAATAATATTTTTTAGTTGTTCTTAAATTCCTGGATTGTTCCGTCAGTAAAAACAACCATGATGCGGGCAATACTACCGTGGCTGAAATTTGACAAAATGGCAGGATTCAGATTTTGTTGTACAGGATTCAGCTCGGGAGATTTTCTTTCATTCGATTCTCGTGGAGAATACTCAGGGCGTTTAATGCTCGTAAGTGCCTGATTATTAGTGGGTTGAGGGGTTGTTTTTATAGCAACATCATCATCTTCTAAAAACCAGTTGAAACCTAATTCTGGGTATCTACGGTACATTTTCTGTACAATTTCGAGACTTGGCTTGTTTCTATCCGATAAAATGTGTGAAATACTCGGACGAGGCACACCTATCTCGTCAGCAAACTTGGTTGATGTCAAATCTTTCTCACTTATGAAGCGTCTGATTTTTTCGTTGAGGTTCATTTTGTTACAAAGTTAAATCATGAATTTTACATAATGAAACAGTATAAAATAGTAAATAGTTACAATTATAAACCGATCATGTTACAAATATAAATAGTTTAACAATGCAAACCAAATACTTTTGTAAATATATTTTTAGGATTGTAAATAGTTGTGTAGTATTGGCTGTTTACATGCTGTTTACATGCTGTTTACAAAAATTAACTCATTGATTATAAGTCATTTATGTGTCATGATAGCTTTGGGTTTTATCTATTTGTGAGTGGTACTATTGAACATCGTAATTTGATTGGGGCGGGCGAAAAATTGAATGCAAATGTTTCAGTTGACCTATTTAATAACTATCCGTGGATTTTATTGATTTCATAACATAAGTAAATTTTTTAACAAATGTTTTGCATAATGAAATCTTTATTTTATATTTGTAAACAGAAACAAGAAAATGATAACAAGTGCTTTTCTATATAAATTAAAAAATTATCGACTTACGTTGCTTTTCTAATTAACGAGAATTTTAAGAAAAATTTAAGTAAAAGGTTTACATTGAGGGTAGCAATACCACAATTTGGGATTCAATCGTCATAAACTCCTGTCTTTCTGAGGTGGGAGTTTTTTATTTTACTAAGGTCTGGATTGCTAAGTGATAAGACATTTTGTCGGTCTTTTTATTTTTTCTACTTAATTTTGAGAATATCAGTGTCTTGTGAGAGTTGGATATTTACCTTCGGATTCGCAAAAAATAATTTCTGAGAGATTCAGAGATTCTTGATTGAGGCAAGAAATTATTTAAACCATCAAAAAAACATTTTAAAAAAACTGACGCATTCGCCATCTTTAAAACCCAACGCATTCGCAACAAAATTTTTTATGCTTAAATAAACATCTCCCCTACGCAGAAGAGTAAACATCATGAGTATAGACAAAAAATTATTTTCTATTGATCAACTGGACATAGCTAAACAACAGCTAAGAGGTCTTTTGTTGGTTACGCCTGTGGCAATTATATCTGGCCTTGTAGTTGCATTTTTCCTTTGGTTGCTTGATGCTGTTACACATCTTAGGTGGAATAATATTTGGTTGATTTATTTTTTGCCTTTGGCTGGGGTATTCATTGTGTTGCTATACAAGCATTTTGGTAAGGGTACTGAAGCTGGGAATAATCTGATAATAGAGGAGATAAACGAAAGTACCGATAATGGAGTTTCTATTCGCATGACTCCATTGATAATCGCTACAACTGTACTTACGCATTTGTTTGGAGGTTCGGCTGGCCGTGAAGGAACTGCAGTACAGATTGGAGGTAGTATTGCTTCTTATTTTTCAAGACTCCTAAATCTCAAAAAAGTTGATAATAGCATATTGCTCATGAGCGGCATTGCAGCAGGCTTTGGAGCTGTATTTGGAACTCCAATAGCAGGAGCAATATTTGCGATGGAAGTGCTTACAGTTGGGAGAATAAAATATGAGGCTTTATTGCCATGCGTGTATGCTTCAATTCTCGCTGATTTGGTCTGCTCTGCTTGTGGGATAAGTCATACACATTATCATATTAACTATCAGGATGCTCACACATTAATTGGGTCTGTGAGTCTAAACTTGAATTTGAGTTTGTTGCTGAAAGCTTTTGCAGCTGGAATTGCATTTGGATTGGCAGCGTTGTTGTTCATTAGACTTTCGGAGTTAATAAAATCAACTGCCAGCAAATATATCAAACAAAGTTTATTAATTCCGGTAGTTGGCGGAGGATTAGTATTGTTGATAAGCTGTATGCTAAACACTGATGATTATCTGGGGCTTGGAGTGAATACTCAAAACGGAATTGGAATAAGTATTGTATCCGCTTTTGGAAGTAAAGTAGATACTTTTAGCTGGCTATTGAAACTACTTCTTACAGCTATAACATTGAGTATGGGTTTTAAAGGTGGAGAAGTGACACCATTGTTTTTCATTGGTGCAACACTGGGTAACTCAATAGCGGCTTTATTGGGTGCTCCAATCGACTTATTTGCGGGATTAGGCTTTATTGCAGTGTTTGCTGCTGCTACTAACACACCACTAGCAAGTATAATTTTGGGAGTAGAATTATTTGGTGGGGAATATTTATTGTACTACGCTATTTCGTGCGTTTTAGCGTATTATTTTAGCGGTCATAAGGGAATTTATCACACCCAGCGTGTGGAGGTTCCTAAAGTGCTTAAAAATAGCTAAAATAAAGATTTTGAGGAGGTTCTTTTAAACGTGTTCAACAAGTGGAGGATTTATTCACAAAAACGCCCATTCAAGAATCCTGAATGGGCGTTTTTGTGAATTTAGGTATTTATTTGCTGATTAAACAGACACATTATTTTCTCTCAAAGCTTCATTTAACGAAGTTTTAAGGTCTGTACTTGCTTTTCTTTGGCCGATAATCAACGCACACGGAACACCAAACTCTCCAGCTGGATATTTTTTAGGTAGCATTCCAGGAATTACAACCGAATTTTCAGGTACATAGCCAATATATTCAGTTCCTGTGTTTACGTCGATAATCTTAGAGCTACCTGTAATTGTTACACCAGCACCTAAAACTGCTCTTTTACCAACTCTGGCACCTTCTACAACAATACATCTTGAACCAATAAATGCTCCATCTTCAATAATAACCGGAGAAGCTTGTGGTGGTTCTAACACTCCACCGATACCTACGCCGCCACTTAGGTGAACGTCTTTACCGATTTGGGCACAGCTTCCAACGGTTGCCCATGTATCTACCATAGTACCACTATCTACGTATGCTCCAATATTTACATAAGAAGGCATCATGATAACGCCTTTTGCTAAAAAAGCTCCATAACGAGCAACCGCTGGAGGTACAACACGAACTCCTAAAGCATCGTAACCGGTTTTAAGCTTCATTTTATCGTGGTATTCAAATATACCCACTTCTTGTACAGACATTTGTTGCATTGGGAAGTAGAGGATGATTGCTTTCTTTACCCAATCATTAGTAACCCAGCCGTCTGCAGAAGGCTCTGCCACTCTTAATTCTCCTTTATCGACTAAATCGACAATTTGCTTTATTGTTTCTTGCGTATTTTGTTCTTTTAATAACTCACGGTTATCCCATGCTTGTTCGATAATTTCCTTTAGATTCATTGTTTAAATTATATGTAAATTAATTGTTCACCTTTATTGGCCTAATTTGCTTATAGTCAAGTATTTACGATTGTTATTTAAGTATTTTTTAAGGATATGTTTGGTTTTATGTTATTGTATTTTTTTAAGAAGAATAATATTTGGCACCTAGGTAACTTTACCATAGAGGGTCCTTCTTTTAATAGTAATCAAAGATAGGAATGAAAGAAATAAAAAACAAGCCTATCGTGTAAAGAAATTATTGGCAATGAATATCTCCCCTAGCCCGCTTTAAAAAGCGTAATAATTAAACATAATACACTATTTGATCAGCATAAAAGACAGTTTATTCAGAGTTCATAAGCAATTTTATCTATTTTAAATGCTAAATATATTAGTATTTAATACTAAATTTCAATTAATAAATTAGTAATTAATACTAAATAGATTAGTATTCGTTTTTATTTAGTAATTATAATTCTTCTAAGTTTTGCATATTTCTTTATACTTTCCCATAATTTTATTAACTTGCAGCGTATTACTTAAACCAAAATTTTACGTAAATGTCAAAAGTTAAAGTAGCAATTAATGGATTCGGACGTATCGGTAAATTAGCGTATCGTCAAATTTATAACATGGAAGGTATTGATGTAGTCGCAATTAATGACTTAACAAGCCCTTCAACACTTGCACACCTTTTAAAGTATGATAGTGCTCAAGGCAGATTTAACGCTACGGTTACGTCTACAGAAAATAGTATTATCGTAAATGGTGATGAAATCAGAATCTATGCTCAACGTAATCCTGCGGATATTCCATGGGCTGAGCATGATGTTGATGTAGTTTTAGAATGTACAGGTTTTTTTACTGATAAAGATAAAGCTGCTGCACACCTAACTGCTGGAGCAAAAAGAGTAATTATCAGTGCACCTGCAACTGGTGATTTAAAAACAATCGTCTTTAATGTCAACCACAGTATTTTAGATGGCAGTGAAACCATTATTAGCTGTGCAAGCTGTACAACTAACTGTTTAGCTCCAATGGCTAAAGTTTTAAATGATAGCTTCGGAATTATCGCTGGTAGCATGACAACAGTTCACGCTTATACAAATGACCAAAATACATTGGATGCTCCACATGCTAAAGGTGATTTGAGAAGAGCGAGAGCAGCGGCGGCTAATATTATTCCAAATAGTACTGGAGCTGCTAAGGCAATTGGTTTAGTATTACCAGAATTAAAAGGTAAATTAGATGGTGGTGCTCAACGTGTACCAACTATCACTGGTAGTTTAACAGAATTAACCTGTATTTTAGAAAAAACAGTAACACTTGATGAAGTAAATGCTGCAATGCAAGCTGCTGCAACTGAAAGTTTTGGTTATAATACAGACGAAATCGTAAGTTCTGACATCATCGGAACAACTTTTGGTAGCTTATTCGACGCTACTCAAACTAAGGTTGTAACAGTAGGTGACAAACAACTTGTTAAAACGGTAAGCTGGTATGACAACGAAATGAGTTATGTAAGTCAACTTGTAAGAACTGTAAAGTATTTTGCAACTTTGATTTCTAAATAATATTTCAATTAAAAAGGGGCTTTTAAGCCCCTTTTTAAAATCTATTTTCTATTTTTCGATGCTAAGTAATTAATTTTATAGCCTTGAGCAACGAATAAACGCTCGTAATGAGTTTCGATACCATAGTGCTCAACCAATAGTGGTGAAGTATATAAATCAGTTGTTTGTCTCAAAACCTCAAACCCTGCAGCTGGGATGGTCTCCAGCGAATATTCAAACAATGGATAATTATCTGTTTTAAAGAAAAAGTCACCATCATTTTTAAGAATTTTCTTGTATAGTCCCAAGTATCGACTGTTCGTAAGCCTCTTTCGTTCTTCTTTATCTCTTGGTTGTGGGTCTGGATGAATCAACCAAATCTCATCAACTTCGTTATCTTCAAAAAACTCTTCTAAAAAAGCCATTGAAGTCCTCAAAAAAGCAACATTGGTCAATCCCCAATCATTAGCACGTTTACTTCCACGAGCAATTCGGTCGCCTTTTATATCAATTCCAATAAAATTTTTATCAGGAAACTCTTTTGCTAAACCTGTAGTATATTCACCCTTACCACATGCTAATTCGAGAACAATGGGATTTGAATTTTTAAAATATTTTTCTCGCCACTGTCCTTTGATAGTCGTATAGAGCTCTTTTCCTCTTTCGACAACATTTTCAGATTCAGCATTATACTGAAATCTTGGTAGTTTTCTTCTTGCCACTCTCCTACTTTATTTATAAATTATTGATTATCAACTATTTAGTATGAATAAACTTTCTATTAATATTATATTATAAAAAGTATTATATGTATTATTATTTAATATAATATAGATCCTTTATTATGTATAATACATATTAGTCTATAATTTATCTAACTCAGCAACAACAAAAGTGCTGCCACCAATATAAATTAAATCATCTTTTTGAGCCTTTTCTTGAATAAACTTCAAAGAATCATTCACGCTGAGAATTGAATATCCTGATATTCCGTGCGACTCAGCTATTTTTATCAAATTCTCAGAGGCCAGTGAACGAGGTGTGTTTGCTTGACAAAAACAATAAATCCCATCTTTAGGAAATAATTCCAGGATTTCGTCAACGTTTTTATCCTTTACAAAACCAAGAATAAAATATTTCTGCTTGACATTTAACTTCTTGATTTGATCAAGTACAATTTTCAAACCATGTTCATTGTGTCCAGTATCACAAATAGTCAACGGTTTCTCTGATAAAATTTGCCATCTACCTTTCAGTGAAGTTAAAGTAACTACTCCTGAGATTCCTTCCGAAATTGCATCATTAGAAATGGTAAATGATAAGTCGCGTAATATCATTATAGATTGAATGACTCCCGCAATATTTTTTAATTGATAAGGACCAATCAATTGTGAATTTAAATCTTGGAAAATAAGTTTTGGAGAATCATTTTCTATATTGAAAACATCAACTATTAAATTAGTTGAAATAGTTTCCTTTTCAACAACACTAAAATTTTCAGATGCAAAGTAAATTTCGGAATT
>NZ_JBMLRC010000409.1:0-12919 GCF_049241225.1 Emticicia sp. | reverse complement strand
AAATCAAATGCAATGGCTACACTTAATTCAAAAAAGGAAGGCTTTAACTCCTCAATGAAGCTTTTATGCATTTCTATAAATGCAACAATATTCGCTTTTTCAATAGATACGCCATTTATTCGGAATCTTTCAGTGTAATCTTTCAAATGTGGAGATGTATAAAGACCTGTTTTATAACCAGCACTTTGAAGTATAGCAGCTAAATAATGAGAAGTACTACCTTTCCCATTTGTACCAGCAACATGAACTGATTTAAACTTTAGATGTGGATTTCCTAAATATTCACTCAATTTTAGAATATTGGTCAAGCTTCCCTTAAAGGCTTTCTCTCCATCACGATGGAAAACTGGTAATAATGAATATAAATAATCTATAGTTTCTTCGTAAGTCATTTTTAAATAAATACTTTATGCAAAGCTACTAAGATACTATCAAAAGAGAAAAGGATTTTATTGATTAGTAGAGAGTTGAGGTAAATAAAAAAGGACACCTTTTGAAAGTGTCCTTAAATTTTACATTTTCGAATATCAATTACCAGATTGAATATTGATTGTTATCGTACCGGTCGCTCTCGGAGGTGGATTTCCTTCAGGAGAAAGAACAGAACTCAATTTTTGTTGAATATAATTTTTATAGAAATTTTGAACCGATGGACTAACAGTAGAAGAAACCACGCTTATACCAACTACATCGCCAGAATCATCAACAGTAACTTTGAAAACAATTTTACCTGTTTCAGAAGATCCATCATCTGGCAGAGAAAGCTTTCTTTTATTCCATCCACTAAGCCCACCAATTGAAGCACCGGAGCCCCCTCCTTTACCAGGTTTACCCATCATACTTTTACCATCGAGTGTTCCTCTTGGGTCTCCTTTATCACCTACTTCACCCTTTTTGCCATCGCCGTTATTATTTCCACCCACTCCATCTCTCGTTCCGATTGTACCATTTGACGAGCTATTTGATTTTGCTCCACTTCCAGAACCTGTACCACCTTTTTTCATAATTGACCCTTCTTCAACCGAACGCTTTACTGGTTCAGGTTTTGGAGGCTCAACTTTTGCAGGTGCTGGTTTTGCCTTTGTTTCAGCCGGAGTGGGTTTTACTACTGGTTTAGTTTCAACTTTTTTAACTGGCTTGTTATTTTCTTTTTCAGTGACAGGGCTTTTTTCATCATCGGCTGTGATGACTGGTTTTGCGGGAGCTTCTTTTACCTTTACTTTTTCGACCTTTTCAACTGGTGGTGGAGTAACTATAGGTTTTGTTTTTAAGGGTTTAGCTTCTGCCTCATCTTTTTCTGATGGTTTAACATCATAATTATTGGGAGATATATTGGCCTTGTTGGTTGTTTGGATATCACCACTACCGACTAAATCAACACCATAGTTTAGTTCAACACCTTCAGCTTCTTCGGGAGGTGAGTACATTAGTTCTAAAAAAAATAATAAACCTAAAAATAAAGCATAAACGACCAAACTCAATAAAAAAGCGGTTGTTTGATGTTGCTTATTTTCGTTATCGAGCGATGCTGATTGCATAGAAAAATGTTTGATAAAATGGGAATAATATACTTATAAAAAAACCTGTAAGTGTTTTGCTTACAGGTTTTTAAAATAAATTGATTAGATTAGTTCGCTTTTACAATTGCAGGTTTTTCTCCGATTAACTTTGTGTGTTTCTCAGAAAGTTGAGTTGCTTCGGCATAAGACCCAGCCTCAGCTGCAACCACCTTCGATAATTCACCAACTTTGATAACTTTTGGAGTAAAGCCATTCTTGATAAGAATTGACTGCAACTTCTCAACGTTTTCTAAACTTTTAAAAACACCTGAAACAATCAAATAACGCTTTTCGGCTGTATTTATTGTTGCGGTAGCAGCTTCATCAACAGATGCTACTGCTGGTTTTTCTATTTCTTTTTTAGCCTCTACTTTTTTCGGAGCCGACTCAACAACTGTTGGAGTTGTAGGCTGAACCACAACTGTTTTAGATTCTGTGGCAACTACAGTTTGATTATCAAAATTAGGTTTGATAATATCAGTTTCGGCTGTTGGAGTTTTTACTACAACTTTTTGAACGACTTCTTCCTTTTTAGGAATATAATCTAATGGGTTGAAACTACTTTTGGCAGTTTCACTACTACTTTTAGGGCCCGAAAATAGCACCACAAATAGGCCAGTCGACAAAAGTAAAATTGGAATTGAATAAAGTGCGTATGTCCAACCAGTAGATTTTCTTACAGCTGTACTTGAATAAGACGATTTATGAACTAATAATTCATCATCATCTTCTTCAAAAGTCTGGCTGTAGGTATATTTCTCTTTCGCAATTTGGCGAGGGAATAGACTATCAAAACCAAAACTTTCGCTGTAAAAGTTATTTTTTCTGTCTGGTTCGAAAACTAAACTGTTTTCTTCGTTAAGCACAAAATTTCCAACTTTATCAAAACTAAAAGATTTTTCAGTTGCTAATGAATCTTTTATATCAGTTACAAAAGATTGAATTTTTCGTTTAGCTTCATCAATAGTTACACTTTCTCTACGTGAGATATGTGTAGCCAATAATCCATCATCCTGTTTTAAAATTTCATTGAAAGCTATTCTTTTTTGTGGTGGCATCAATGAGCCACTAATTTCATTAAAACTTGAGGGCAAATAATTTGCAATGAAAGCCCCAAAGTTTGGTACGGTCACGTAGTCGTGTTCGTAAAGTAAGGTGCGTATATGGTCAGCAACTGGTCTCATAAGAGATATTATAAAATTTGGAGTCCTTTGTAATGCTAAGTTAAAACGAAAAATTGACTCCTACAAGAAAATTCAATCCTTGTTGCGGATAATATAGATAGCGTTCGTATTTTTTCCCTAAAATGTTATTCAATTTTACAAAAGCAGTGAATTGTTTCCCAAACAGATAGTCGAACTCGGCATTCATATCAAATATTGCTTTGTTTGTTACGATTGCATTTGTTGTAGGATTTTTGGCAAAAGTTTTTCCGATGTAGGCTAAATCTAAGTTGGCAATCAATCTATCAGATACGATTAAGGTATTTCCCCATTTAACAGTTATGAGCGGACGATGAAATGGTTTTTCGTAGGCTCTTCTTTGATAATGGTTTATTTCCGTACGCAAATATGTACGCCAGATTTGGGCTGGTTGGTAGTTTAATTGCACATTTACATTTACGTATTGAGTTTTAAGACTATCATACAAAACAGTAAATTTTGCAGTATCACCCAACATTTCGGTGGCTTTAGGTGAGTAATTATTGAAATAGTAAAGATTTTTGTAATAACCCATCGAACCTCTGAAATTGAAACTAAAACCAGAACCAATATCTCCTTTTCCGCCAACATAATATTCTTGGAGTTTTTCGGTATTTAATAATTTGGTTTGCGGTTTGAGATATGGATTTTCGTTTAAGAAACTTCCAAGAGTATTTCTAATGATATCTCCATCGTAACCTGCAAATACATAAATCAAATTTGGCAATTTGTAAGTAAGTTCAACAGTTGGAAACCCTTTGGTACGGTTAATTTTCTTTACCTCATCAAATTCATTGACTGCTTTATAACCAATACTTGCACCAAAACGATTAAGATTTATTTTAAATGAAGGTTCAACTCTAAATAAATTTCTCTTGTCAACTTCACCATCGCTACGCTGTGCCATATTTGCATCTGCATCAACTAATGCGATGAATTTATCTTCAATGATAGGAAAGTATGCATTAAATGTAGTTGTCCAATCGGTTTCTTGGGCCGAATAATTATCTTTTAATGAACGGATATTGGTTTTTAAGGCATAATCTACTCTCGGATTAGGAGCGATATTCTCAAAACCTACGTTAAAATTGAGAGTGTTTAGAATTTGTTTGATTTCTTTTCGGTCGAATTCTACTCTCGGTCGTTTATAGCCATAAAAATAATATTGGTCTCGATTATAAGATAAACCTCCATTTACTTGAAATTTCTCAGCTAAATATTTGCCAGTCAATTCGGCTTTGTCATACATATTTGCCGAATTTTTATCATCGACTGGCCCACGAGTAGTTGAATTGTGCATGGCATGAACGCCAAAAATCATCTTTCTATCTTGAGGTGAATTGACATATAATTCTCCGAAAATTCTTCCAAAATTACCAGCACCCAAACTGATATAATTATTATATTTTTCCTCCTCTTCTTTCTTTTTTCCACCATCCGGTGAAACCACGGTTGGGTTAAACTTTACTTCTTCGATACCCTTTAGCTTTCTATCAAAGAAAGAATATTTCATCTGACGGTCTTCGGGGTTTGTTTTAACTGGTGGAATTTTTTCAAAGACTCGATTGGCCGGTGGCAACTCAACTTTGCGGTCTTTTGTAATCACAATGTCGTCATCGAGCTGTGCGAAAACACTCGCTGAACTTGATAGAATTATGCTGAAAGCTAAGATTGTTTTTTGAGAAAATAAATTATCTTTAGCTGAAATATTAGTTAATTTAATAAAATTCATAATTTTAAGTTTTTTTTAAGTTCAACCACTTAACTCTTTGGTTATAAGTATTTAGCGAAAGTTAAACTAACAGCTTATTCTTTATTTTCTATATCTTTTAATTTTTTCTTAGCTGCATCAACCGTTTCGGGAGTATCTGAGTTTTCGATTACTGATTTGAGCGTTGCTTTGGCCATAAAGAAATCATTCATCCCAACATAATTATCAGAAATTAACAAGAAGCTTTTCTCGTACCAGTAGACAAATTCAGAGAAATCTTGAGCTAATTCTTGTAAGATTTTAATTGACTCCTTGTATTTCTTTGCTTTATACTGCATCTCTCCGATGAAGTATTTTGCTTCGGCTCCGTTATTATCTTTTGCCATCGCAATGGTTTTCTTAAACTCTTCCTCTGCTTTTACAAAATCGTTCTTTTGCATGTAAGCTTTACCTAAAAGTAACTGAGCTTTATTGGTAGCACCCATTACTATACTGCCACCATTATTGATGATTTCTTTACTGAATACAATAACCGAATCTTGATTTCCAGTTATATAGTATGAGTCGGCTAAACCTTGCCATGCTGAAACAATATCACGTTTGTTTTGTGAAGAAAATAGCACAGTTCGATAATTGGAGATTGCATTGCGATAGCTTTTATTTGAAACCTCAATGGCTGCCGCTCTTAGTGCCGATTTAGTTACGAAAGTGGTACTATTATCAGCAATAACCTGACTGTAATATTTTAAAGCATTTGGTTTATCATTTGAAATATAGTATGAGTCAGCTATATAGTACTTGGCTTCAAAACTATTGCTACTATTTGGATAATTTCTGATGTATTTTTGGAGTGCGGCAATCGCTTTATCGTATTTTTCATTCAAATAAAGATTTTTAGCCGATTCATATTCAAGATTTTCGACTGAGCCATTAGCTGGATTGACTTTCTTGTATTCATCAACAACCGCAGAAAAGTCTTCGGGGCGACCTACCGAGTTGAGGCTCTCTTGCAAACCAAGTAAAGCATTATCTGCTTCATCTGAGTTACCATAACGTTGTAGAATTAACTTATAGTCGATGATTGAAGCCTCAAAATTCTTCATATTCGAGTAAGCCAATGCTCTTTTCGATAATGCTTTTGGCATTAAAGCACTTTTTGGTCTTTCTCGAATCATTTTGCTTAAAATCGTGATGGCACTTTGATTATTACCTTTGTCTAGCTCCAAAACACCGCTTTGATAAAGAGCATCATCGACCAAACGAGAATTAGGGTATTGAGCCGAAATTCTATCAAATAGTTGCTGAGCCTCTTGATTTTTACCTAAGAAAGTAAGCGTAAGTGCCTTTTGATACATGGCATAATCTTTCTCAGTTTTGTTTTCTTTAATGGCTTGGTCGTAATAAGTAATGGCATCGTTATAGTTTTTGGTTGCCAAATAACAATCTCCGATTCTAACAAGAGCATCTTCAAAATTCTGACGGGTACTTTCTTCTCTTTTCCCTTTCAAAAACTCCTTGAAATAGTTACTCGCCTGCTTGTAATCTTTGTTGTTATAATTGAGATAAGCCAACCCATATCGACTTTTTTGTTTTAAACTTTCGTTACTCGTATTCAAAACATCTTTATACAAAGCCTCAGCTTCAGGTGATTTCGCAGCGTATGATGCCTCAGCTTTCCAAAACATTGCATTGTTTTTTAATTCGGCATCCATCGGTTGTGACAGTGATTTATCAAAATATTGAATGGCACGAGCGTAACGTTCAGCATTAAAATCTAAAACACCTTGATTGTAGCAAAGACGTTGATACGCCAAATTAATTTTACTGGTGCGTTTCTTTAGCCCTTCGATGTAAGAGATTGCTTGAGAATAGTTATTTGAATCAAACAAAACATCGCTCAATATTTCGTTTACTTCATCTTCATATTTGCCATTCGGATAATTTTTAAGATAATCTTGAAGTTCGTTAATCCCTTGCTGATTATTACCTAAATCAATAGCCACCTTCGCAAAATTAAATTGAGCTTCTTCTTTGATAACTTTATCAAAATTGGCAGTTTTTGCACGGTCGAAAGCCGCTAAGGCTGCATTTAAGTCATTAACTTTTAAAGAAGAAATTCCTAAATAATAAGCCGCTTGCTGCCCAATTTCGGTATTTTGAGCAGCAATTTTCTTGAAATTTTCTACTGCTTTATCAAAAGCATTGGTTTTGTATAAACTATAAGCGTGGCGGAAAGTTACTTGATTTGAAACTGCCCCACGTTTGAAATTTCTGAACTTATCATAATACTTTGCCGCCTTAACAAAATCATCTTTGAAATAACAAACCTCAGCTGTTACCAAGCATATATCATCAATCTTTTTCCCATTCGGTTTTTCGATAATAGGCTCAGTATAAGCCAACAGTTCATCATTTTTCTTTTGAACGTATAAAATATTGGCAATCCAATTCGGAATTTCAATTCTATAAGGATTTACATTCTCAACCCTTTTCAAATCATTCAATGCGGCATCATAATTTTCATTTTTATAATTTATCACGCCAGCATAATACGATGAATGCGATTGATAATCAGAAGCAACGGCCTTAACTTCATTGAAAATTGGTAACGCTCGTTGAAAATTATTGGTCTGATAATAAGATACTGCCAATTTATATTTCATTTCGAGCGATTGTTGGCTTTCATTGGCCCCTGCAGTTGCTTTTTCGAGATACACAATCGCTTTATTATAATCGCCTTGGTCGTAGAAGTATTTTCCTAAATCATTATAGATAACCTTGGCTTTGGGATGGTCAGAATGATTAACCACAAAACGTTCAATTTCAATATCAGCATCAGTGGCTTTTGCGTATAATCCCGATAACGCTGAGTAGTATTCGGCGTTGGTCAGATTAAACTCATTTTCCTTGAGCGTTTTTTCTGTCGATTGTATGTAATGTTTAAATTCTTCTCGGGAAGCAGTATATGCTTTTTTCTGGAAAAGTTCAATCCCTTTGTTGTAGTGAGATTCGGGGTCGGTGTAAGCAATCGTATTTTGAGCGTACGATGAATGACTTACTTGCAATAAAGTACCGACAAGCAAAGCGGAAATATTCCTAACGGAAAACCGCCCTATGGCAAAAAATTGATTCATGGAATTAAGGATAGTAAAACAAAAACCAAGTTAGGTAAAAATATTAAATCAAACAGAGTGCCAATTTTATATTTGAGAGAAAAATGAAGTAATTTCATGCAAAAAACGATATTTTTATGAAAAAATTGTTTATCAAGTTTCAACAACAAACAAATCCTTATTTTTTGATGAAAAATACACTTTTTAAATGTCTCCCTTTGTTTTTGTTTTTACTTGGGGTCAATTACCTCAATGCCAAAACACTTTCTGAACCTGAAGAAAACGGCATTCCTAAAACCAACATCACCTATGAATTGTCAATGTCAGAGCCTTGGACTCACTACTTTGAAGTAAGTATGACTCTGAGCGAAATTGATAAAATTGATGCTTTAAGTAAGAAAGATTACGTTGATTTTAAAATGCCGGTTTGGACTCCAGGCTCTTATCTCGTAAGAGAGTATGCTAAAAACGTTGAATCAGTTTCGGTAACGGATGGTAAGAAAGATTTGAAATTTGACAAAATCAACAAAAACACCTGGCGTGTATATGGCAAAAACACAAAAATTAAGATTAGTTACAAGGTTTACGCATTTGAGTTGAGTGTCCGCAATAGTTTTTTAGATGATTCACATGGTTACCTCAATGGAGCGAGTATGTTTTTGTATGTTCCAGAATTAAAAATGTCTCCTTCTACCTTGACAATCAAACCCTACAAAAACTGGAATACGATTTCAACAGGACTTAAAAAAGTATCAGATAAGGATTTTGTTTATTACTCACCAGATTTTGATATTTTGGTTGATAGTCCCATCGAAATTGGCACACATAAAGTATTGATTTTCAAAGCTTTAGGTATTCCTCACGCAATTGCTCTTTATAGCAATGCTCCACTCTTAGCTGATGAAAAACTAACCATTGAAACTTTCAAAAAAGTTACGGAAGCTGCCGCAAGTGTTGTTGGCGAGCATCCTTGCGAAAATTATACATTTATTATTCATCAATTACCGGGCATTGGCGGTGGACTTGAACACTTGAATTCAACTACTTGTCAAACCTCGCCAACTGCCTACATGAATGAAGGCACCATGAAAAATTCAATGAGTTTGATTGCTCACGAATATTTTCATTTGTGGAATGTAAAACGTATTCGTCCGATTGCACTTGGGCCGTTTGATTATGATAATGAAAATTATACGCACATGCTGTGGGTATCGGAAGGTATCACCTCATTTTATGAAGATAACATCTTGTTGCGTGCTGGTATTTACACACCTGATGATTATATCAAGCGTGAGCAAATTGCCATAAGTAGTATCGAGAATCAAGCTGGAAATACAGTTCAGCCAGTTACAGAATCAAGCTGGGATGCTTGGATAAAATATTATCGTCCAAACGAAAATTCAAGAAATAGTACAATTTCATACTATGATAAGGGTGGCGTATTGGGTGCTTTGTTAAACCTATATATTATCGGTGAAACTAAAGGCCAAAAATCATTGGATGACGTGTTCCGTTATTTATGGAACGAGTATTACAAGAAACAAAAAAGAGGCTTCAAAGATGAAGAATTCCAAAAAGCTTGTGAATTAATTGCAGGAAAAAATATGGATTCATTCTTCAACAAGTACGTTTGGAAAGCCGATGCGATAGACTATAATGAATTCTATAAATACGTTGGAATGACTTTAAACAAAGAAGTTGACTCAACTACACCATTTTTGGGAGTAACAATGATCAATGGAAAAATTGCAACAGTTCAACGTGGGACATCTGCTTATGATGGTGGACTCAATGTAAATGATGAGATTTTAGAAATCAATGGAGTAAAAACAATGAACCCATCCGCAGCAATTTCTGATAAAAAAGTAGGTGATAAAGTTTCGGTAAAAGTAAAGCGTTTTGGTCAAGAATTTACTTATGATATCATTCTAAAAGCAAATCCAGCTATTAAGTTTAAACTTGAAAAAGTACAAAATCCAACAGCAGAGCAAGAAGCCCTTTATAAAAAATGGTTATTCATCAAATAATCTCTTGCTAACAAAAAAGCTCGCTTGCAAGCGAGCTTTTTTGTTAATCTACTGAATCTAAAATCAATTCAAAATCCTCTGACATTTCTTTGAATCTATTAACTACCCTCTCCATAAATGTATCGCCAAGCATTTCTTCGATTTCATCTTCTCCTGATACATCATATTCACTAACTTTGTATGTCTGTTCGTACATCCCAGCTTCAAACTTTATGATGAATTTATTGTTCCATACATAAAGGGAGGCTTTACAATAATTATTTGGAATCTCTTTTATAAATTTCATTTTCGAATAATTTGTTGATTGAAGTGCAATGTTACGAAAGTATTTTCAATTCAAAAAACAAATTTAAAATTTTAATCATACAAACTATATACAAATAATGAACAATACTTTTAATACTTTTAGATTTTTTTATATTTTCTTGCCTATTATAATATTATTAGGTTGTGGTAGAGCAAAAAAGGATACCGAATTATTTTTTATACAAGGTAACGTGGCGTATAAGAAAGGTAATTTTGAAGAGGCAATTAAATTTTATAGTGAAGCCATCGAAAAAACGCCAAAATTTGCGGATGCGTACAATAATCGTGGCCGAGTAAAACTCGAAATGGATAATTTGGAAGGTGCTATTCAAGATTTTGAGAAAGCGGTTTCGATTGATGATAAATTCTACATGGCAAAATTCAATTTAGCGGAGGCCTACTCTAATACTGATAAATTAGAAGAATCATTGAGTTTATTAAAACAGATTTCTAATCAATATAAAGATTCATCGTTCTATTACGTAACTCTCAGTAATGTATTGATTCAAAAAAATAATTTTGCTGAGGCTAATTCTAATCTTGCTGTTGCATTGAGGCTCAATCCACAAAATGATAAAGCCTATACAAACTTGGGTTACATTCAATACACCGATAAAAACTATGATGCAGCTAAGAAAAACTTTGAGAAAGCTATCAGTCTAAATCCAAAGCAAGATTTTGCAATAAACAATTTGAGTTTGATAGCTGCACAAAAGGAAGACTACGCAAAATCATTAGAATTAGTTGAAAAAGCGATTGAAATAAATAAAAATGAGATATATCAAAACAATAAAGCCTACTACCTAATAAATTTAGGTAAACTTGAAGAAGGAAAAAAATTATTGGATTTGGTACTTGAAAAAAACAAAAACAGTGCTTGGGCATACAGAAATTTAGGAGTGTATTTCCTAAAAACAAAAAACTTTTCGAGTGCCAACGAAAACTTTTTAAAGTCTGATAAAATCGACCCGACGGTCGAGTTGTTGAATTACTATCTTGGCTTAACGCAACAAAGCCTCGGAAATAATTCCAAGGCCTGTGAATATTGGTCAGTAGGTCAGAAACTCAATGAAGCAAAGTCGATTGAAATGTTAACTAAAGTCTGCAAATAATTTTTTGTATTCAGCAAATACTTCAGCATTTCTAGAACCATCCACTTCCACTTCAATCACAACTGGTCGGTTTGTTTTTTGGTGAAGCAAGTTTAACGCACTTTCGAGACTTGCTTCATCATTAACTTTAAAGTATTCCACTTCATTTTCTTTACAAAAATACTCAGCCGAACTGTTTTGTTTAGTTTCAAAATAATCACCTACTTCTGGTTGCTTACTTGGCCCATCAATGATTCTAAAAATGTTTCCGCCATGATTATTTATTAATATAACTCTCAGATTATCAGGCAAATACGTGTTCCAAAAAGCATTCCTGTCATAAAAAAATGACATATCTCCTATCAAACAAGTGACAATTTTATCAGTTTTCAAAGCACTTCCAACCGCCGAACTCATTGAACCATCAATGCCACTTG
Organism: Emticicia sp.; assembly: GCF_049241225.1. Classification (NCBI taxonomy): domain Bacteria; kingdom Pseudomonadati; phylum Bacteroidota; class Cytophagia; order Cytophagales; family Leadbetterellaceae; genus Emticicia; species Emticicia sp. The sequence continues at coordinate 1,473 of NZ_JBMLRC010000409.1, read as the reverse complement.
TGCCTCGATTAGCAAAAACTTCAACATTTTTACCCTTTTCTAAGCCAACGAGATTTGAATATCGCACTACCATACTGTTAGCAACGTGAAATATCGAATTCTCAGGCAGTTTGTCAATCACGTTTCTTATGACTTTAAATTCACAATAATCCGAATTATTCAGAAAAGCATTCAACTTTTGCTTAGCCTTATTACTTGCTTCATTCCAAAACTCAAAATATTCGTTATCAACTTCTTCATCGCCTTCTTTAAAATTTAAAAAATCTAAATCTTCAAAAAGTTGCCCAAAGAAATATTCAGGAGATACTTCTACTTTATGAGTTAAGGTTTGAAATGGGTCAATCAAATCAGGATTTTCTTGAATATGAAAATGATATGTTGGCCTATTATTTCTTATGAAGATTTTCAAATTCTTAGAAATTACCGACTTCCCACAAGTAATAAGTAAATCTGGTTTTAGTTTTTGTTTAAAGCTTTCGTTTTTTGATGATAAAAATACATCAGCTAATATTGGGTCAATATTGTTTACATTTGAAATAATATCTGCGACTACCGGCACACATAACTCCTCGGAAAATTTTTCTAAAATTTTATTCAACTCAGAACTTTGTCGATGCCCAACCACAATCAATTTATTCTCAGAGTTTTGCCAAATTTCTTTAAAATCGATCCAAAACTGATTCGGTAGTTTTTTTTCTATTGCAGCATTCTGAATAATTCTGACATTTCTATCAAACGAAATCACCTCGTCAGCTGTTGGATAAAACGGTTCTCGTATTGGTACATTTATATGTACAGGACCTTTAGGATGAACTTGTGTTAAATTAATAGCCTCATTCATTACTCGCTCAATCTGCCATACAGCGTCAGGATTTGAATAGTCAGATGGTAACTCAAAACTTTTCTTTACATGCTTACCATAAATTTCTCGCTGAAAAATTGTCTGGCCATCATATTGATGAATCCACTCAGCAGGTCGGTCAGCTGTAAGAATAATCATCGGAATTTCTTGAAAATAAGCTTCGGCAATGGCAGGTGCAAAATTATAAGCGGCCGTCCCCGAGGTACAAACCAAGGCAACTGTTTCACCAGTTGCTTGTGCCATACCCATTCCTATAAATCCTGCCGAACGTTCATCACTGATACTGAGCGTTTCAATATCTGGATGACGAACCATCGAAATCGTCAGTGCGGCACTCCGTGAGCCAGGACAAAGAATGGCAGTTTTGACATTTTTTCTCGAAAAAATCTCCGCAATATTATGAATAGGTTGTAAAATTGCCATTTTCAACAATAGATTTTATGGAAAGAAACAAAAAAAGGCACGATAAACGCACCTTTTTTTTAATTATTTTAACTTTGAATTTCTTGAAGCTAATTCAATCATTCAAGATTTTATCCTAAGTAAGCCTTCAATGCTTTGCTTCTTGAAGTCTGACGTAAACGACGAATCGCTTTTTCTTTAATCTGACG
>NZ_JBMLRC010000408.1:0-3777 GCF_049241225.1 Emticicia sp. | reverse complement strand
AATAGAAATAAAAATGGCACTCCAATGATGGCGTATAGGTATAGTTTTTCAGCCCAAACGAACGAACGCAGGGTTTGCCAACTAAGCCAATCTATTGAAAACCAGTCCCACATTTATAATTAAGAATTGAGAATGAAGAATGTAGAATTTTTCTTTTCTACTCATCTTCTTTTCTATGATACCAGAATCTATTTGTTAATTTCTGTAATTATCAACAGCGTTTCTTACGCTGCCGTATGTATGCAACAATTCGCTTGCTTCTTCGTGCGAAATGTTTAATTCGTTCATGACCATTCTTACGCCTCTTTCTACTAGTTTGAGGTTAGTAAGCTGCATATCAACCATTTTATTGCCTTTCACTCTACCGAGTTGAATCATTACTGAGGTAGAAATCATGTTTAGCACCAATTTTTGGGCAGTACCTGACTTCATTCGGGTGCTACCAGTGACGAATTCTGGCCCGACAACGGCCTCTACTGGAAATTCGGCTTCGGCTGCTACGGCACTTCCTGCATTACAAACCACACAACCCGTCAAGATTCCATTTTGGCGTGCTGTTCGCAAGCCACCAACTACGTAAGGCGTACGACCCGATGCCGCAATACCCACCAAACAATCATTGGTATTTATCTCGTACTCTTCTAAGTCTTTCCACGCTTGCTCTATGTCATCTTCGGCATTTTCAACGGCTTTTCTGATAGCTCTATCACCACCCGCCATGATTCCCACAACCATTCCGAAAGGCACACCAAACGTCGGCGGACACTCCGAGGCATCTACTACACCCAAACGTCCGCTTGTACCTGCACCGATATAAAACAAACGTCCGCCTGCTTTCATTCGTGGTACAATCTGACTCACCAATGCTTCAATCTGTGGAATACATTTTTCTACTGCATAAGGTACGGTTTTGTCTTCGTTATTGATGCCTTCGAGCAATTCTCGAACCGACATTTTTTCGAGATTATCGTAGTGTGAAGCAGATTCGGTTGCTAATTTTTCTAAGCCAAGTGACATATCTGATTGTAAAACAAAGTATTATTCAAAAAAAGAGCTAATGATGAGCTTAAAGCCTTCATTAGCTCAAAATTAATTATTTTTTCATCAATGCTGCATAATGCTTAAAGAACAAAGGAATGGTTTCGATGCCTTTGAAGAAATTAAACAAACCATAATGCTCATTTGGTGAATGTAGGGCATCCGAATCTAAACCAAAGCCCAAAAGGATTGATTTCAGACCTAATTCTTGCTCAAATAAAGCCACAATCGGAATACTTCCACCACCACGAGTTGGAACTGGTTTCTTGCCAAAAGCTTCTTCTAATGCCAAAACTGCAGCTTTATAACCGGCAGAATCAGTCGGCGTTACGTAAGGTTGTCCACCGTGGTGGCGAGTCACTTCAACCTTCACCGTTGGTGGAGCGATCGCTTTGAAGTGAGTTTCAAACAAATCTGCAATTTCTTCCCAATCTTGGTCAGGTACGAGTCGCATCGAAATCTTAGCAAATGCCTTTGATGGCAATACTGTTTTTGAACCTTCGCCCGTGTAGCCACCCCAAATACCATTGACATCAAGCGTTGGGCGGATGCTTGCACGCTCACGAGTAGTATAACCTTTCTCGCCCGAAACTTCGGCTATATCAAGGTCTTTTTTAAATGCTGACAAATCAAACGGTGCAGATTCTAAATCATCACGCTCAGCTTGCGATAGTTCGGCAACTTTATCGTAGAAGCCTTTAATTGTTACCTTTCCATCAGCATCGTGCATCGAGGCAATCATTTGGCAAAGTACATTGACAGGATTTGCCACTGCTCCACCATAAACGCCTGAGTGCAAATCACGGTTCGGGCCCGTAACGGCAACTTCCATATAAGTCAGCCCACGCAAGCCAGTTTCTACCGAAGGAATATCGTTGGCAATGATTGAAGTATCAGAAATCAAAATCAAATCGGCGGCGAGTTTTTCTTTGTTTGCTTTTACAAACACGCCTAAGTTTTCAGAACCTACTTCTTCTTCGCCCTCAAACATTATTTTTACGTTACACGGCAAACCACCTTGTGCCAACATCATTTCTATTGCTTTTACGTGCATATAGATTTGACCTTTATCGTCACACGAGCCACGGGCAAAAATTGCTCCATCGGGGTGATTTTTGGTTACTTTAATGGTTGGTTCAAAAGGTGGCGAATCCCACAATTCGTAAGGGTCAGCCGGTTGCACATCGTAGTGTCCATAAACCAAAATCGTTGGTAATGAGGCATCTACGATTTTCTCGGCATATACAATTGGGTGGCCTGCGGTTGGGCAAATCTCGGCTTTATCGAGACCTGCTTCTAATAATCTTTCTTTTACAAACTCAGCCGCACGAAGCATATCTGGCTGAAATTTGGTGTCGGCACTCACCGACGGAATTCTAAGAAAATCAAAAAGTTCGTTTAGAAAACGGTCTTTATTTTGTTCGATGTAAGTGTTCATTGATTTGTGGTTTTCTATCTAATACAAAGTTATGCGTTTATTTCTTCGCACCAAACTTACTTTCAGTTCCGTTGAGTAGGCGTTGAATATTCTGGCGGTGCATAACCGCTAAAATAATGAATATCAGCCAAGCAAAACCAATGGCATATTTATCGGCATTATCATTCCAGAGATTGAAAGTCAACTGAATCGGAAAAGCCAATGCTCCGAGAATAGACCCCAACGAGACATATCGGGTAGCCAATACGATAATCATAAAAACAACCATACAGCCCAAAGCCGCCCAAGGAAAAGTAGCCACTAAAACGCCCATTGCCGTAGCCACGCCTTTACCACCTCTGAATTGGGCAAAAATCGGGAAAATATGCCCTGCAATAACAGCCAAACCCATCGCTAGAGGTAAAATACTATCTATTTCGGTAGAAAAATAACTTGCGGCTTTTACGGCTAAAAAGCCTTTGAGAAAATCGACGATAAGAACAATAATACCAGCTTTCTTACCAAGTGTGCGAAGTGAATTGGTTGCCCCGGCATTTCCGCTTCCGTGCTGACGCACATCTACTCCATGAAAAATCTTACCGTACCAAACTGCTGTGGGAATTGAGCCTAATAAATAAGCCAAAATAATGCTAAAAATCATTAAGGTTGTTTGTTGATTTTGATGAACGGACAAAATTAAACAAAATTGTGATATTTCGTGTTAACCATTCAGCAAAAAACACATAAGACATTGACAAGCAACAACTTATGTGTTTTATTTTTAAGAAAAAATTGTATATTTTTAGATATTTTTCTATCAGAATAGCCTAAATTGGCAATCTATATCTACTTCATTTCTATTACATTCGAGTTATCCCTTTTCTTTTAAGTGCCAAATCATGGGCTGTATCGTAGTACGAGCGTAGATTTGACCAATCAAATATTTCAGAAATATTCTCAACACGGTTACGCTGCATGATACGGTCACGACGATTCATAGTTACGAATTTATATAGAATTTCGGCCAATTGGTCAGCAGCTTTATCGAAGCTTTTAGTCTTGCGATTTACTACATAAACACCTACATTGTCATAGTCTTTCATTAATTGCATGATGAAATCACCGAAGCCTGATAAATCACTCGTCACGGTCGGGATTCCTCGCACCACACACTCAAGTGGCGTGTAACCCCAAGGTTCATAATAGCTCGGAAATACGCCTAAATGACAACCACGCACAAACTGACTATATTCCATTCCAAAAAGTGGATTGGTTGGGGAAATGAAATCTGGGTGATACACAAATTTTACTCGGTCTTGCTC
>NZ_JBMLRC010000407.1:0-3246 GCF_049241225.1 Emticicia sp. | reverse complement strand
CTATAATCAATGGTTTAGGTCAGAAAGCAGGTAGAGAGTTTGAGGCAAGTAATGTCAAAAGTACCATTTCGGACAAAGAAGCTACGCTCAACCTTGATATCGCCAATGCTTATGATAAAAATGCAGGAATTGTATCTTGGAACAGAACAGTGAAATTGAATAGAGTAAAAAATACGGTTGAACTAACCGATGATTATTCGTTGAATCAAAAGCCAACTTCGCTGCAACAAGTTTTTATGACAATATGTACGATTGATAACTCGGTAGCGGGCAAAATCACACTCAAAACTCCGAAAGGACAAGTAGTTACTTTACAATATGACCCAAAAACTTGGGAGGTTTCAACCGATTTACCTTCAACCGAAGGCATGGAATATGTAAGTTTTAAAACCAAATGGGATAATCTGCCTGTTCAACGAATTATTTTGAATAGTAAAAATTTGGCACAAAAATCAAAAAATTCATTTACTTTGGGAATTAATTAAGTAGTCAACGGTCGATAGTCTATAGTCAACAGTGTACAGTGTACAGTCGACAGTCAACGAGTAGCAAGTTTTTGAAAATCAATGATTTGTTGCAAATACATTATTTATCAATTCAAATCCGTAACAAATATTCTGATATGAAATATTTTATTGCATTTGCTTTTAGCGTTTTTACATTGGGAAAAACCTTTGCCCAAACTATCCATTTATACAACGGCAAAGACCTGAATAATTGGTATAGCGACGTGCCTGCCACCGACAAAGACCCAAATCTCAGAAAATCATTTATCATCAGAGATGGAAATTTGGTGAGTATGGGAACTCCCGAAGGCCATTTATTGACCAAAGATAAATACGAAAACTATCGTCTCGAATTGGAATATCGTTTTGCAGGAAAACCAGGTAATTGTGGTGTTTTGGTGCATGCGTCAACGCCTCGTGCCTTGTATGGAATGTTCCCAAAATCTATCGAAGTACAAATGATGCACGAAAATGCAGGGGATTTTTGGTGTATCGTAGAAGATATTAAGGTAGAAAACATGGAAACTCGACGTGGACCAAAAGAAAACTGGGGGATAACCGAAGGTAAAGAGAGAAGAGTTAAAAACTTGACCGACAATTCAGAAAAACCACTCGGTGAATGGAATAAAATGACAATCGAATGCCGAGGCGATAAAATAAAAGTTTGGGTAAATGGCGATATGGTCAATGATGGTTTTGGTGCAACTGCCCAAAAGGGACAAATCGCTCTACAAGCCGAAGGTGCAGAAGTAGAATTTAGAAAAGTAGATTTAACACCGTTGAAGTAGTGATTTGTTACTGGTTATTGGGAAATTGGTTATTTGTTATTGGTTAATTACGTATACCAGTTTTCCAGTAACTAATTTCCCAATAACCAATTCTCCAATCACAAGGCAACAAATTTCACTAAATCACCAGCTCTTAAGAGAGTAATTTCTGCGGCGTTTGGTGTATAAAGTTCTAATTCTGTTCGGCCAATTAATTGCCAGCCCCCAGGGCTTTCTGAAGGATAAATCCCAGTTTGATTTCCTGCAATACCTACACTTCCCGCAGGTACTTTCGTGCGTGGTGTAGCTCTACGTGGCGTAGCTATTCGAGCATCTAAACCGCCCATGTAGGCAAACCCCGGTAAAAATCCCATCATATATACTCTGTATGTTGGAAATGTGTGAAATTCAATTACCTGTGCTTCGCTAATCTGATGATAGTCAGCCACATAGCCTAAATCTTCGCCATCATAATTTACAGGAATTTCAATGATTCTTTTTACATAATTTTCTACCTCACCGATATTTTCATAAGTTTTTATCAAGAAATTTTCTACAAAATCATAAGCAGATTTGAACGAAATATAGTTTTTTCTGACTTGAAAAATATCATAAAAAATGGTCAGAGAAGCGTAAGCTGGCATGGCTTCTTTCATGCCAACAAAAGCGTTTTTATTGCAAAAATGATACAATTGCATGACAATGTCATTGACTTTTTCATCAATGACATTGCCAAAATCAATTGTGATGGCCGAATCGCTAAGTGGAAAAATCTTGTACGAATTACTTACCATATAGCTCGTTGAATGCTTTTTCATATTTATCGCCAGCCTTCCATTTAGGAGCAGTTGGGCGGTCGGCAATCAACCGAGCTGCATAAACGTAGGCCTGACAGAATTTCAGCAAATAATTGTAATTGACTGATTCTGGACTGTCAGAAACTTGGTGATAAAACTTGTTGATTTCTGCATCGAAAGCCGTAAAACCTGGGGCAAAATCGGGTGATGGAATACCTTTTGCAGCCAAATTTACATTATCTGAACGGTCGAACAGATTTTGCTCGGGAGCTGGGTCGGTGATTGCTGTTAATCCAAAAGCCTTTGCTCCTGCTTCGATTTGTGGTTGGGCATCAGTGCGGTCAAGTCCGATAACCGTGACTTTGGTTGTGTCATTATAACCTGCACCATCGCAATCGAGGCTGTAAACACATTGTTTCAACGGCACGAGTGGATGCTCGGCATAATATTTACTTCCCAGAAGTCCAATTTCTTCGCCTGTGTAGGCAATGAATAAAATCGAACGCTTGGTTGGTTTTTGGGTAAATGCTTTCACGGCTGATAAAATGGCAGTTGTTCCGAAGGCATTATCTCTTGCTCCATTGAAAATAGTATCGCTTTCAGTTACTCGGCCACCTTTTCTGCCAGTTCCAACGTGGTCGAAGTGTGCAGTTAATACCACATATTCATTTTTCAAAACTGGGTCAGAGCCTTCTAAAACGCCTAAAACATTGTAAGACATTACGGTTTTCTTTGAGACTTCACTCACATTCAAACTCAAGGTTTTCAAAGATTCTCTATCAAATTTTTTCAAGTGCGTATTACTTACCCAAATATGCGGAATGTCAGCACTAACAGCATTTTCTGGTGCTAACGTAAGTTTTTCACCACCCATATAATTGGTAATTGCTGCCCACGGATATTTCAAATTATATAATTGAATGAAAGCCGCAGCACCATTTTTGGCGGCAAACTCCACTTTTTTTGATGAACCTCTGAGATTTTCGTTCGGGTCGTCGCTGTTTGGAATACCAAATTGAGCGATTACAATTTTGCCTTTTACGTCAATGTCTTTATAATCATTTTGCTTTTCATCAACCCAGCCATAACCCACGAATACCACTGGAATATTTTCGAGTTTGGTGGCTTTTCCGCTCAACATAATAAAATCTTTTGTCCATTTTAATGAGTCAGTTC